>JARRKE010000151.1 GCA_037388465.1 Gammaproteobacteria bacterium | reverse complement strand
GCGCCATTTCTCTCCGCCCTGGATAGCTTCCAGCTGCTTGAGGCTCTTTTTATACCGGGGATAGGACTGTTTGAAATCGTCATACGCCGCCGATTGCTCAAAGGACATGGTGGACTCGTGTGTCCTGAGTTTTTTCAGGATAGATCGCATCTGGTCGACGTAGATATTGATATTGGATACCTGATCCTTGTTTCGAAAAGCCAGGTAGGTACGCACTTCGTTAATGACGTTAACCAGGGCATAACGCAAATTGTAGACATGCTGCAGCAGGGCGACCTGCCTGGCGCTTGGCCGGCCGTCTCCGTAATTCAGCATTTCATCAACATCCTGTTGCAGCTGACGCGCCAAGGGATTGACGTTGTCTGCCGCATAAGCGGCCGCCGGCATGTTCGCCGCCTGATCTACCGCCAGCTTCAACATCCGGTCTTTGTAGGCCGCAAAGCTGTGAAGCTGAGACAGGATGGCCTTGACCTGATTGGCCAGATCCGGACGTTCTTCGACCAAGGGCGAATGCAGTAATTGCTGGGCATCGCGATTCAATCTGGACAGTCCGGAGATATAGTTTCGCCTGTGGGAAGCCTCCTTGCTGAGCAGGTAATACCCCAATGAAGTGGAGGCCTGCTCCAGATCGTGGCGCAGATTCATCGCAGTGAAGATGGTGGGCTGGTCCAGTTCGATCACCTGCCGCAGATGAGATTCGGTGGACTGGAAGCTGCGAATGGCGCTCAGCGCGACTACAAACAAAATCAACAGCAGTACCGCAAACCCACCCCAGATCTTGTGACTGATTCTGAGACTTGATAGAAAAGAACCCATTCTCACTCTCCTTATCTTGCACTCAACCTACGAGCGCTATCTTTAGGAGAGTTATCGGCAGTTCAGGAGGAAATCTTTACACGACCGTGACAATGCAGTGTATTCGGACAGGTGATGCAATTTTTCTCATCTCTGCCATAGGCTAGCTGTTCCGAGTTCAGGAAACGTTTTTGATCAAATTCTGTGCACCCACACGGCTTGCAGCCACGCGAACGACCTCCACTCCGGCACCAGGTCGATGCGCGTTTTCGCTCAGATAACGCCGCCAGGCGCGCGCACCGGGCAGCCCGTTGAACAGACCCAGCACATGGCGCGTCATGCGCGCCAGGGGAACGCCAGCATCGAGTTCGCGCTGGACCTGGGGCAGCCAGGCCTCCAGCACTTCATGGCGCGTTGCGGAGCGCGGCGCTTCGCCGAAAAAGCGCTCGTCCACGTCCGCGAGCAGCCACGGGTCGTGATACACAGCGCGTCCGAGCATCACGCCGTCGAAGGTCCGTAGATGATCGGCAGCCTGGTCGAGATCCGGAATGCCGCCGTTGAGGACGATTTCCAGATCGGGAAAGTCCTGCTTCAACCGCGCCACGATGTCGTAACGCAGCGGTGGAATCTCGCGGTTCTCTTTCGGGCTCAAGCCCTCCAGCCAGGCCTTGCGTGCATGGACGACAAAGGTTCGGCAACCCGCCGCCGACACCGTGGCGACAAACCGTTGCAGCGCTTCGTAGGAATCCTGGTCGTCGATGCCGATACGCGTCTTGACCGTGACCGGAATCGCCACCGCCGCGGACATTGCCGACACCAGTTCGGCCACCAGTCCGGGATCGGCCATCAGACAGGCGCCGAAGCGTCCCGATTGCACCCGGTCGCTGGGGCAGCCCACGTTGATGTTCACCTCATCGTAGCCGGCCGCCTCGCCCAACCGGGCCGCAGCGGCCATTTCGGCGGGGTCGCTGCCACCCAGCTGCAGGGCGACGGGATGCTCGGCCGGGTCGTAGTGGTCACCATCTCCGTATACAGCATCGTATGCCGGCTGATCAGGCGCAGGAAATAACGGCAGTGCCGATCCGTCCAGTCGAGCATCGGCGCAATACAAAAACGGTGCGAAAGCGCGGCGTCCGTCACAGCCCGCCCCCCATAAACAACGCCACCGGGAAAACAACCATCTTCTGCATGCCGCTATTTTAGCGGGCCGGCGGCGGCGAATGCGAAACCTTGCAGCCCATCCGACCGCAGCATTGCCGGGAGACGGTTAAACTTAGAGCCATGGACCCGCAACCCGCCACAGCACGGCTTTCGCTCACCGAACTCGCGCGCGACATCAAGCGGCATGGCAAGGCGCTCGGCTTCCAGGCGGTGGGTATCAGCGACATCGACCTGGCCGAGCACGAAACGCGCCTGCTCAACTGGCTGGATCAGGGACGCCACGGCGAGATGGGCTACATGCAGCGCCACGGCACGCGCCGCGCACGGCCTGCCGAGCTGGTGCCCGGCACCCTGCGGGTGATCTCGGTGCGCATGGATTACCTGCCTCCTGCCACGGCCGATGCCGAAACGGTATTGAACATGCCGCAACTCGGCTACGTCTCGCGCTACGCACTGGGACGCGATTACCACAAGGTGCTGCGCAGCCGGCTCAAGACACTGGCCGGTCACATCGAGGCAAAAATCGGCCCCTTCGGGCACCGCATCTTCGTGGACAGCGCCCCGGTGCTGGAGAAGGCCCTGGCCGAAAAAGCGGGACTGGGCTGGATCGGCAAACACACCAACCTGCTGGCCCGCGAAGCGGGCTCATG
>JARRKE010000150.1 GCA_037388465.1 Gammaproteobacteria bacterium | reverse complement strand
CAGGCGCCGTCCATGCCGTTGATCATCGAGGAGGGCTATACGGCGGAGCTGCGCCGCCGCCTCAAGCAGGGCGAACTGGACGCCATTCTCGTGTCGTTACCTTTCGAGGAGCCGGGGGTGGTCACGCTGGCGGTGTACGAGGAACCGTTCGTGGCGCTGCTGCCGGCTGCGCATCCACTCGCCCGTGACGAGGAGATCTCCCTGCCGGGACTGACCGAGGAAAATCTTTTGCTGCTGGGATCCGGTCATTGTTTTCGCGACCAGCTGTTGGAAGCCTGTCCGGAATGCGGCCGCAGCGTGTCAGGCGATGAATCCCGTCCCGCCGCCCTGGTCGGTAGCTCCCTGGAAACCATCCGCCACATGGTCGCATCCGGACTGGGGGTGACGGTTGTGCCCTGCACGGCAGCAGGCGCCGAGCATTACGCCCAGCGCCTGCTGGTGGTGCGCCGCTTGGCCGAACCCGTTCCGAGCCGCCAGGTGGCGCTGGCCTGGCGGACCAGCTTTCCCCGCCCCAAGGCGATCGAGGTCTTGCGTCAGGCGGTGCGCGCCTGCCCGTTGAGCTGTGTGCGGTTCCTGTAGCTGCGTTAGCAACGCCGATGGGCGGTTACACATGACTGCGGGGCGCAAGCGCCCCGCAGTGCAGTACGACGTCGGCAGAGATTATTGAGGCAGGATTACCGTGTCGATGACATGGATCACCCCGTTGCTCGCCGGGATATCGGTCTGGACGACCCGTGCGTTGTCCACACGTACACCGTCGGAGGTGTCGATCCGGATGGATTGGCCCTGGACGGTCTTGGCGGAGCTCAGGCTAGTCACCTGGGCCGCGGTTACCTTGCCCGGCACCACATGGTAGGTGAGCACTTTGACCAGAGCTTCCTTGTCGGCAAGTAGCGCATTCAATTGATCCTGGGGGATCTTTGCGAACGCCTCGTCAGTGGGCGCGAACACCGTGTATGGGCCCTTGCCCTTCAGGGTGTCCACCAGTCCAGCCTGTTTAATGGCCGTGACGAGCGTGTTAAAGCTGCCGGCACTTACAGCCGTATCGACGATGTCCTTCTGGCTGGCATGTGCGCCGTAGCTGCCGGCCTTGGCCGGCGTAGCCGCCAGTGCGAACAGCAAAAACAGCAGCGCGACCGGCAGATACAGGGGGGATATTGCACGGATTTGAGGGGTTTTCATGGCTCGTTCTCCACAGTCAAACGGTTACCGAGATGACCAACGATTGTTCATCTCTTGTCTAGGACAATAGGTGAACAACTTTGGAATGTCAAGCATTTGTCTAGGACAAAACTCAGACTTATAATCACTGCAACGAAATCAAGGGGCTGCGCCGGTTGTGAATAAACCCGAACCTCGTCATCCGATTCAGGTCGTCGCCCGTCGCACCGGTCTTAGTGCCGATGTCATCCGGGCATGGGAACGACGTTACCAGGTGGTGGAGCCGACTCGCGCCAATGGCAGCCGGCGCTTGTATTCGGACGCCGATGTGGAGCGACTTACGCTGCTGCGGCGCGCTACCTCGGCAGGGAGGCGAATCGGCGACGTGGCCGGTCTTAGCACCTCTGCACTGCGAGAGCTGGTCAGCGATGACGCTGAATCAGAAGCCGGCGTGGCAATCCCGGGAGGCAGCGCGGCGGCACAGCATCTCCAGGTCTGTCGTAAGGCGGTCAGGCAACTGGACCCGGTGGGCTTGCATCAATGTCTGGCGAATGCGGCCGTCACGCTGAGTACGCCGGTACTGCTGGAACAGTTGATCGGTCCATTAATGCATGACATCGGCGTGCAATGGCGGGAGGGAGAATTGCGGGTGTGCCATGAACACATGGCAACGCCGCAGGTGAGCGGGTTTCTCCATGCGATGGTGCAGGCCGCGGCGAGCGCCACGAGTGGCCCCATCGTGATTGTCGCGACCCCAGCGGGGCAGCATCACGAAGTTGGCGCCTTGATGGCGGCACTGACGGCCGCCACCGAAGGATGGGCCGTCATCTATCTGGGCGCAGATTTGCCGGCAGAGGATATTGCCGCCGCGGCATTGCAGCGTGGGGCGCGGGCGGTGGCACTGAGCCTCACTTTCCCACCCGATGATCCGGCGCTGGCCGATGAGCTGCGCCGGCTGAGCGCGGCGCTGCCCGATGCTGTCGACCTTCTGGTCGGAGGCGGGTCAGTGGACGCCTACGCTGAGGTGCTTGACCAGATCGGGATTTCCCGCGTCAATGATTTCAGCCTCCTCAGGCGGCTTCCCGTGCTGCTTCGGCGCTTGGCCGACGCCACTGTTTGAGGGTCACCAGTTCCTCCGCGCTGCTCGGATGGATGGCCACGGTGCGGTCGAAGTCGGCCTTGGTGGCTCCCATCTTGAGTGCGACGGCAAAGCCCTGCAGCATCTCGTCCACGCCTTCGCCGATGAGGTGGATGCCTACGATCCGTTCCTCCTCGCCCGCGCAAACCAGCTTCATGGCGGTGGGCTGCCCCTGCGCGCTCAGCGCATAGCGCATGGGCGTGAAGCGGGTTTCGTAGATCGTCAGCGCCTCGCCGTATTCATCTATTGCCTGACTCTCCGTGAGTCCCACGCTGCCCACCGGCGGATGCGCGAAGACCACGGTGGGAATGTCCGTATAGTCGAGGCGCGCATCGGGGTTGCCGCCGAACAGGCGTTCGGCCAGCTTGCGCCCGGCGGCGACGGCCACCGGTGTCAGCGGCGTGCGGCCGGTGATGTCCCCGAGTGCATAAATGCCCGACACGTTGGTGTTCTGGTAGGCATCGGTGGGGATAACGCCGTTGCGCTCGTAGGCTACGCCGGCCGCATCCAGGTTCAGGGCGCGGGTGTTGGCGCCGCGCCCAACGGCCCAGATGATGGCGTCGTAGCCGTCCAGGATGTCGCCCTGGGCCGAACGCAATGCCAGGCCCGAGGCGGTCTCTTCCAGTGCGGCCACCTGAAACGGCAGGTGCAGTTCGATGCCCTGGGACCGCATGGCCTGCATCAAGGTGTCGCTGATTATCTCGTCGAAGACCTCGAGCACGCGTGATTCGAGGCCGACCACGGTGACTTCGGAGCCCAGGGCGCGCAGCACGCCGGCGAGTTCCACGCCGATGTAACCGCCGCCGATCACGGCGACGCGTTCGGGCTGGGATTCCAGCCGGAAGAAGTCGTCCGAGGTGATGCCCAG
>JARRKE010000149.1 GCA_037388465.1 Gammaproteobacteria bacterium | reverse complement strand
CCGGTGAAGCTGCGCCCGCTCGATCTAGAGTGGTTGGGTGACAGCGTTGAATTACCGCTGAATCAAGCTGTATTTGGCACCGTGACCGATCCTATGTACTTGCTGCCAAATCCCGTTACGCCTGCAAACGATGGCCGGAAATACTGTCCTTCTATGGCGATCATTGCCGAATATGATCCCGATAAAGAAACGACATTGATCCCTCTGGATGCTGCCTCTGCACTGCAGCAGTTGATGGCTTCGGGCAGCTATTTTGTCGATGATATCTGCTACGAAGATGTTGTGAATTTATCGGCGCTTGTTGAGCGAATGCCGGTATATTCGCTTTCATTTCGTAATATCGACGAGGCATTCCGGGCGCTCGCGTCTGTAATGCCGGATGTAACCGTGTGCGATGGAAATCTACCCGGCAGGGTGGTGGGTCAGCGGTAATAGAACGGGGGCTTGAGGAGTCTGATATAGGACCACAGCCATTCGCACTGGGGGTATTCGGCCGCTTTATAATGGAAGAAGGCCCGCATGCGTTGCAGTGCCGAAGCGCTAAAAGCAGTTGTCAGCGGCGCTTCAAACAGTGCTTGTGCTACCGCGAAATGAACCTGCACCGACGCGGATAAACCGAATTGCCGGATTGAAGTCTCGATAAAGCCCCAATCGACACGATTTTGAAATGCCCGGCACAGTAGCGTCGTCTCGTAGAGCTGATGCAGGTCCGTGCGGAATTTCCCGAGCCAGCCGCCTCCAACCGTGGCGTGAAGCAGGTGATGAAGCATTCTGGCATTTGGGTTCAGCACGCTAGCGTTGGCGTCATCGACCGTAATCGGTTCCACCATGCGCAGGCACTCTTGAGTGCTTAACAGGCCTTTCCTGCGCATAAGGCGATGATGCACTTCGACCGTCGCGCCCGCGCCGTCGTCAAGCCACAGCGGCGGTGCATGCTGGCTGCCGCGATAGAGCTTTGGCGCTACCTGATGATAGTCGCTCCAGCCACTTTGCCGAAGCTGTTGCAGTGCGGTGTCGAATTGTTCCGGAGCCACGAGAATATCGATATCCGTCATGACCCGTTGCCCTGGATCGGCATAAAGATTCGTCGCCAAGCCGGCGGCGCCCTTCAACAGTATCGGTTCGATACCCGAGGCATTCAGGGCTTTTGTCAATTTTCCGATCTGCTTGAGAATCAGCTGATTCCGCAGGCGATTGAGTTCGTATATCGATTGCAGATATTGTGATAATTCGTCGTCGAGGATGCGAGTCAGGTCTTTGTCCCTGATGGCAACCCAGAGGGCAGGGGTCAACCGGTGCCTTCCGACCAGATCCACGGCTTTGCGCCAGAATCGCTGGTCATCTTGCGCGCTTGTCAGTATTTCCTGCAGATATTGATCTTGCGGTCCGGAGCCTAGACAGAGGGCGACAAACTGCGCGGGGGAAAGATGTTGATGTGAGCGCATAAAGTGATTTCCTGCCGGACTACATCATTTTTATAGCACCGGGACATCATATCCGCGATAGCCAAGTCGTCTATCTAAAATCTTTCAGGAATTCCGATATCCAGTCATCGAAATTCATACATTTACATTTACGTTTATATCTTATCAGACCACTTTGATAATGAGCGCACCTTGTATGCGCTGCAAATAAAAACCCCGGCCTGATGCCGGGGTTTTGTCGTTTTATTTGTTGTGTCAAACGTTTCAGAGATTCACGGCCTGCATACCTTGTTCCGGATAACGCTCGCCGGAAGCGGCACCAAACGGAAACGCCTGATCCAGACGCTGCAGGTCTGCATCGGACAGCTGCACGTCCAACACACCGAGGTTGTCTTCCAGATACTTCACATGCCGGGTGCCGGGGATGGGCACGATGTCCTCGCCCTGTGCCAGCACCCAGGCCAGTGCCAGCTGCGCCGGCGTACAGCCTTTTTCTTCGGCCATGGCCTTGACGGTATCCGCCAGGTGCAGGTTGCGCTGGAAGTTCTCGCCCGTGAAGCGCGGGTTGTAGCGCCGCCAGTCGTCCTCGTCCAGATCCTCGATGCGTTGGAAGCGGCCGGTGAGGAATCCACGCCCCAGCGGGCTGTAGGGAACGAAGCTCACACCGAGTTCGCGGCAGGCGTCCAGCAGACCGTTTTCAGGGTCGCGGGTCCACAGGGAGTACTCGGTCTGCAACGCGGCGATGGGATGCACGGCGCAGGCCTTGCGCAGGGTGTCCGCCGCAGCCTCGGACAGCCCCAGGTAACGCACCTTGCCGGCCTGGACCAGCTCGGCCATGGCGCCCACCGTGTCCTCGATGGGCGTGTTGGGGTCGACGCGGTGCTGGTAGTAAAGGTCAATATGATCGACGCCGAGACGCATCAGGCTGGCGTCGCAGGCCTGATGAACATATTCGGGGCTGCCGTCAACGCCCTTGAATTCGCCATTCGGGCCGCGCACGTTGCCGAACTTGGTGGCGAGCACCACCTGGTCGCGCCGGTCCTTGATGGCGTGCCCGACGAGCTCTTCATTCGCGCCGACCCCG
>JARRKE010000148.1 GCA_037388465.1 Gammaproteobacteria bacterium | reverse complement strand
GCAGCGGGATTCGTACAGGTCGAGTCTCGGCGCGGTCCCGCCGTCCGCCAGGGCGTGCGGCGGACAGACCGAGACGCAGGCCATGCACAGGGTGCAGGCCTGCCTGTCGATCTGCAGAGTGCCAAACGGCGACTGCGGCGGCAGCGGCACGGCATCGACCGTGGCCCTGACCTGTGCGGCCAGATGGTCCAGCGCGAAGAACAGGGTTTCGCGTTTGCCGCCCTCGCCCCAGAAGCTGCCTGCCTCGATGGGCGGCATGTCCTCGGCCTGCACCCAGGCCTCCCAGGCGCCGGGACCGGTGGCGACGCGCATCACCGCCGTGCCCGGATACCCCAACCCCTGCAACAGCACGGAGACCACCTCGAGCTGACGATCCAGTTCCGCACGCGAGCGCGCCGGCACCTGTTCCGTATCCAGCAGACCGATGCGTTTCGCCCCATAGGCCAGGGCCGACAGCCAGATTTCCATGCCCACGCTGGCCAGCTCTTCCAGCGGCACCGGAATGACCCGGCCGGGCACTTCGTCGCCCAGGCCGGCCAGGCGTTCCGCGCCGTCCTCGGCGTCGTGGAACAGAATGACCGCATCCTGCCCGCCCTGGTCACGATAGCTCTGCAATAGCTTGCGCAGGCCGTCCAGCATGTTGGCCGCGCGCGGCAGCGTGTAGCGCATCGCGCCGCTGGGACAGGCGCTGACGCAGGCGCCGCCGCCCTGGCACAGGAAGGGGTCCACGCGCACGAGATCTTCCAGCGAAATGATCGCCTCCGCCGGGCAGGCATCCAGGCAGCGCGTGCAGCCCTGCATGCCGGCATAGCCGTGGGCGCAGATATCCGTGCGGTAGTCGAAATACTTGGGCTTTTCGAACTCGCCGACCATGTCCCGAAGCTGCGCGGCCAACGCCGCCGGGTCGGTCATGTCGTCCACGGCTGCCCGGAAATAGCCGAACGGTGGTAGCTCGCTCGGAATGAGCGCCTTCTCGCCCAGGTCGACGACGAGATCGAATGCATCGGGCAGCGGCGGGTCGTTACGCTGTTCGTCATCCCCCACCTGCACGTGGTACGCGCCCAGGTGGCCATCCAGCCTGATGCCGCGGCCGTGTGCGAACCAGACGTGCGGCGCCGTGTTCAACCGGTTGTGCCCGGCGCCCGGATCGAGAATGTCCGCCTGCAGCGGAGACTGCAGCGCGTTCGCCAGCGTTTCGGCCGCTGCCTGGGGGCCGACGATCAGCACCCTGCCCTGCGAGCGATATTCGACCACCGCCTCGGGCTCGCGGGCGAAAAATTTCTGGGTCCTGGCCAAAGCGGCGTGCTTGGCCAGCGCATCGAGGGATTCCCGATCCGGGGATTCCGATGTGCTCATGAGGTTTCCTCCGGATTTTCCGGTTCGTCCATTACGGGTGTGGCGTGAGATGACGGACCGTCTTGCGGCGTTTGATCGGAAGGTTCGAATGCCCCGACCTCCGCGATCTCCGTTTCCGCGTGCTCTGCCGTGGTCTGTTCGGAAGCTCGTTCGGCCAGCTTGCGCGCCTCATGGTCCAGCTTGCGCTGCATTTCGTCCGGAATCAGATCGCCCAGACTGACGTAGCTGGTGTAGTCGTCGTCGTACTCATTCATGCGGTCGACGACGTGCGCGCCCGGCAGGCTGAAAAAATGCCGCAGTGCACGCTTGCGCAGCGCTTCGCTGACGCCCGGCGAAAAAAACATGGACAGGTCCGATTCGGCATGCAGCGACTCCACCGGCGGCATGTCCGCATCGGTCAGGGCCGGTTTTGCTTCATCGACAGCGCTTTCCCGTACAGGCTCGGCGGATGGTTCGGCCTGCGGTTCATCATCCACGTCCTCACCACGCCGGACGCGTTGTTTGCGCAAGGACCAGCGGGCCAGCGGCGACAGATCGTTCTCGTCCATGGAATTATTCGGTAGGTTTCGGATCGTGCTCGTCGCGCCAGTTGTTCAGCTTGCGCTTGTACTTGAGCTGCGGCGCGTAATGGATCAGCACGTACGACTCGATCCAGCGATAGACCTGGGGTGGCACCGAAACGTCGTAGACCAGCTCGTCGTCCTCCATGCCTGCGCCGGCCTCGTCGAAGCTCGCGCTGACATGAAACGGGACCGGCGTGCCGGATTCGTTCTCCCGCGCCAGTACGAACAGGCGCGGACGATCGGACAGCAGGTTGTGGTAGTAGCTCTCGCACTGATCCTTGAACAGCCGCAGACGCAGGCCGTCGTAGCGCAGCTGATCACCGGCCAGCGGAACCGGTTCGCCCGGATCGTCGCCGCTTTGTTCCGGACTGACGAGCACCGCCAGGGCTTCCCAGAGTTCGTCCACCCAGGGTGTCGCCACGGCCGGCCGCTTGCGCATGATCACGGAGACCGATGCCTCCCCGGGCAACGATTCCGGATCCAGGCAGTTCTCGGGCACGGACAACCCCGATGTATTTCCCATCGCATTCACCGCTTGAACTGTTCGTTCAGGAAGATGAGCAAACCCCGTACCAGCGGGGCACGAAAGGCTCAAATCCCCCGTCCGCTGTGGTTTGTGGATAAAGGCGGACAAATCCGAAACAGCGGAAAATGCGGACAAGATAGACCACGATTGTCCTAAGCTGGGTCAGATTGACCCAGG
>JARRKE010000147.1 GCA_037388465.1 Gammaproteobacteria bacterium | reverse complement strand
AAGGTGGTGGGTGTGGAAATGGTGCACATGAAAAAGCTGCCCGACGAACAGGGCCGGCTGCACCGCATC
Source organism: Gammaproteobacteria bacterium (assembly GCA_037388465.1). NCBI lineage: Bacteria > Pseudomonadati > Pseudomonadota > Gammaproteobacteria > Gammaproteobacteria bacterium. The sequence goes on along the minus strand of JARRKE010000147.1, from coordinate 2,620 downwards.
GCCTTCGAGGGCACCGAGACGGTGCTGCACGTGGACATGGTGATTCCGGCTATCGGCCAGGTGGTGGACCCCGCCGGGCTGGAGGCCATCCTCAACGGTGCCCCGCATCTGCATGCGGACGGCTGGGGCGAGACCGGCCATGCGGGCGTGTTCGCCGGCGGCGACGCCACCGGCCAGGGCGGCACGGTGACCGAGGCCGTCGGCGCGGGCCGCCGCGCGGCACAGGCCATCGACAATTTCATCAAGCAGGTGGGCCCGCCCAAGGATTTCGAACCGCAGGTGGTGGGTTTCGAGGGTATCAATCTCGCGTATTACGAACCGGCGCACCGCTCGCGCGAGACGATCCTGCCGGTGGCGGAGCGCACCAGCTGCGACGAGATCGACCAGGGCCTGTCGGGCGGGCAGGTGCAGAACGAGGCACGGCGCTGCTTTTCCTGCGGCAACTGCCTGGCCTGCGACAACTGCTTTACCCTGTGCCCCGACTCGGCCGTGCTCAAGACCCGGGAGTTCGCCGCCGACGGCAGCCACTACGTGTTCGATTACGATTACTGCAAGGGCTGCGGGCTGTGCGCCAATGAGTGCCCCTGTGGGTATATCCGGATGGTGCCCGAGCCTTAACAGGCTATTTTTGTCTACTCATGCTGCACGATAGGGCGTCAAAATCAGGCTCATAATGCGGGGCTGCGTAGCAGCAAACGATACGTAAACTGCGCTTTTTGGCAGGCGCATCCTTGTGCCTGCCCGCTACGCGGCTGGCGCGAAAATCTTTTCCAGAAAGATTTTTCGCCCAATTTTTCCTTCGCTCGCACTCGCCTGAGCGACAACAATAGCCTGTTAGCCCCCTTCCCGGGCGCGGGGCTTGCGCCACGCCCGGCGCGCTGAAAGAATCCCCGCTGGCATTTCTCTATCTGGCAGGAGGCGGTCGATGGACATCGTGACGCCGGAGCTGATCGACGACTTCTGGTTTTCCGAACGGGTGCGCCCGCTCTGGTTCGATTCGACGCCGGCCTTCGACGACGAGATCCGCGACCGTTTCGAGGAAACCTGGCGGCGCGCCAAAGACGGCGGCTACAAGTCCTGGCGGCAGACCGCCCTCGGTTCGCTGGCGCTGGTGATCGTGTTCGATCAGTTCCCGCTCAACATGTATCGCGGCAAACCCGACAGCTTTTCCACCGAGGCGCGCGCCCGCGAGGTGGCGGAAGCGGCCATCGAGCGCGGCTTCGACCTTGAGCTGACCCCGCAGCAGCAGGCCTTTTTGTACATGCCCTACATGCACAGCGAGTCGCTGGCCGACCAGAACCGCTCGGTGCGCCTGTTCGACAAGCCGGGGCTGGAGGAAAACCTCAAGTTCGCTCATCACCATCGCGAGATCGTGCGCCGTTTCGGGCGCTTCCCGCATCGCAACGCCATCCTCGGCCGCGCCAGCACCCGTGAGGAGCGCGACTGGCTCGCCTCCGACGAGGCCTTTCTCGGCTAGCGATACCCGCTCTGCCTGCCCCAATCCGGTGCATGAGTCGGGTCGAGCGCCCCCGCACCGTTCGCTTTGATCCCCCCTGCGCCAGCCTGGTGCGTGTTGGCCCGATGCTTGCTTTGCTAATACCATCAACCGCCACAGCCCGCCGAGGGATCGTGGGAGGCGTTCACGGTCGACCGGCAGGCAGGGAGAGTGTTGCCGTATGCCCGTCGGCCCAAGTGACATACAGGCTTCGTTTGTGGATTTGCTAAAGGTACTCACGGGTCTGGCCCGTGAGACGGATTTCTCTTGTTTCTTCGAAGGGGCCGCCGGGGCTGCAGCCGAGCTGTTGGGCGCCGACGGGGCGGCCCTGATCATGCACGAAGACGATGACGTGCTGCGTTACCGGTTTTTTCTGGGCCTGCCCGAGGATTATCAGCAGCAGTACGCGAATTACCGTTTCAGTTCCTCGCAGGGCACCGCCGGCGAGGTGTTCCGGACCCGTCGATCGGTGTATTTCTCCGATTATCCGTCCAGCCCCAACGCCATGCCGGAATATGTCGCCGCGGGGCTGAAATCAAATCTCGTATTGCCCGTTTTCGCCGGCGAGCAGACGCTCGGCGTGCTGGCGGTCTCGTGGTTTTCGTGCTCCGGTCCGCCGCACGTGGATGAGGTATCGGTGAAGGTGGCGGAACTGCTGGCCAGCATGATCGGTGCGGCCTATCACCGCCAGGAGCTGGAACAGGAACTGCTGCGCCGCGCCCAGCACGATGCGCTGACCGGGCTGTGCAATCGCGTGCTGTTGTTCGACCGCATGATGCACGCCTTCCATCAGGCGGACCGCAGCGAGCGGCTGGCCGCGGTGCTGGTGATGGACATCGACGGCTTCAAGCGGGTCAACGACCGCATGGGCCACGAGGCGGGCGACCGCCTGCTGCGCGAGGTGGCCAGCCGCATCCGGGACGTGGCGCGCGAATCCGATACCATCGCCCGCCTGGGCGGCGACGAGTTCGTAGTGCTGCTGGAGAACGTCCACAGTCTGGACGAGGTGGGGCGCATCATCCGCCGCATCCTGGCCGCACTGAACATCCAGATCACCGTGAACGGCATGAGCGAGCGCGTCGGCGTGAGCATCGGCGCGACCGTTTATCCCTTCGACGACAATGA
>JARRKE010000146.1 GCA_037388465.1 Gammaproteobacteria bacterium | reverse complement strand
GTGCTGACCTGGTGGACGGCCGGCTGCGAGCTGGTCATCAACCAGCTTCACGTCACGCCGCCGGAAGCCGACAGCGACGGGGAGCTCATCGACGCCATCCAGACCATTCTCGAAAAGGACCCCTTCGTCCATGCGGACCATTTCACCCTGCGCGCCGACCACGGCACGGTGACCCTGAGCGGCCACGTGGCGAGCGACGAGGAGCGCCGCCTGGCGGTGCTGGATGCGTGGTACGTGCCGGGCGTGCACGAGGTGATCAACAAGATCACCGTCGGCCGCTGAATGATTACGACGACACGTAAAGCACGCCGCGCCGCACCAGCCATTTTTCGATCTCCACCGCGAACAGGACCACCAGCGGCAGAATCAGGCAAATCGCCAGTTCCTGAAGGCTCAGCGGCGCGGTCTTGAAGATCGGGTTGAACACCGGCACGTAGAGTACTGCCAGCTGCAATAAGACCGTCAGGACAACCGCCCCAAGCAGGGGGCGGTTGCTCCAGATACCCATGCTGAACAGCGATTCGCGTTCCGAACGGATCGCCAGCACGTGCGTCAGCTGTGAGAAGGTCAGCACCGTGAAGACGATGCTCTGCCAGTGCCCGTTGTTATGCTGCAGCGCCCAGGCCTGCGCCAGAATCGTCAGCCCGCCGATCAGAATGCCGACCCAGATCATGTGCTGCCACATGCCGTGGGCGAAGATGCTCTCCTTCGGCGCCCGCGGCGGACGCGCCATAATGGCCCGTTCCGCGCGTTCCGTTCCCAGGGCCAGCCCGGGCAGGCCGTCGGTGAGCAGGTTGATCCACAGGATATGGACCGGCAGCAGCGGCAGCGGCAGGCCCAGAAACGGCGCCAGGAACAACACCCAGATCTCGCCGGCGTTGGTGGTCATGGCGTATTTCACGAACTTGCGGATGTTGTCGTAGATGCGCCGCCCTTCCCGTACCGCCGCCACGATGGTGGCGAAATTGTCGTCCAGCAGCACCATGGCGGCCGCCTCGCGGGCGACGTCCGTACCCTTGCCGCCCATCGCCACACCGATGTCGGCGCGCTTGAGCGCCGGTGCATCGTTCACCCCGTCGCCGGTCATGGCCACGATCTCGCCCCGCCCCTGCAGCGCCTGTACGATGCGGATCTTCTGCTCCGGCGAAACGCGCGCATAAACCCCGACCTGGGTGACCAGACGCTCGAACCCGGCATCGTCCAGCGCCGTCAGCTCCGCCCCGGTCAGGATGCGATCCCCCGGCGCCGCAATCTTCAGGCGTTCGGCAATCGCCCGTGCCGTGCCCGGATGATCGCCGGTGATCATGACCGGCCGGATGCCGGCCGAGCGGCAGTCGGCGACGGCCTGGGCGGCCTCCTCGCGTGGAGGATCGAGCAGAGCCACCAGGCCCAGCAGAGTCAGTTCCGACTCCACCGCTGCTGCATCCAGCACTTCGGGTACCGTTTCGAGCCGGCGACAGGCGACCGCCAGCACGCGGTAGCCCTCGTTGCTCAGCGACTCGGCCTCGGCCAGCCAGGCGTTGTGGACAAGGGGTTCCGGGCCCGTGTCGGTCAGCACGTTCACGCAGCGCGGGATGACGGCTTCGGGTGCGCCCTTGCTGTAAACCGCCACCCCGCTGTCGAGCCGGTGCAGGGTGGACATGCTCTTGCGTTCGCTGTCGAAGGCCAGCTCCGCCAGCCGCGGCATGGTTTGGGAGAGTGCAGCCTTGTCGAAACCGGCGCGGGTGGCCGCCTCGAACAGGGCCACCTCGGTCGGATCGCCGAACAGTTGCGTTTCGCCCGCCTGATCCGCGCGCATGTACACGTCATTGTTCAATGCCAGGGCCTGCCCCAGCGATCGCCAGGGGGACGCCGGATCGATGGCGTCCGGGAAAGCTGTATGCCGCGCGCCAGCCACGAACAGGACTTCGAGACGCATGCGGTTTTCGGTCAACGTGCCGGTCTTGTCGGAACAGATGTAAGTCACCGATCCCAGCGTCTCCACCGCGGGCAGATGCCTGATCAGGGCCCGGGCCCGGCTCATGCGGCGCGCCCCGAGCGCCAGGGCCACGGTGACTACCGCCGGCAGGGCCTCCGGAATGGCCGCCACGGCGAGGCTGACGGCGGTCAGAAACATCAGCAGCGTCGGTTCGCCGCGCAGCAGACCGCCGGCGAAGATCAGCGCGCAGATGGCAAGCACCGCCAGGGCCAGACGCTGGCCGAAACGCGCCAGCCGCCGCTGCAGCGGCGTCTTCACGTCGCCGGTCTCCCTGAGCAGGACGGCGATGCGCCCGAGTTCGGTGTTCAGACCCGTCGCCACCACGACACCGGTGGTGCGCCCACGCAGCACGGCCGTACCCTTGAAGGCCATGTTGTGCCGGTCGCCGATCGGCAGTTCGGTATCGGGCAGCAGGTCGCAATGCTTCTGCACGGCGACCGATTCCCCCGTCAGTGCCGCTTCGTCGGTGACCAGGTCGTGAGCCTCCACCAGCCGCAGGTCGGCGGGAACGGCATCGCCCGCCTCCAGCACGACGACGTCGCCGGTGACGAGCTCGCGGGCGGGGACGGTTTGCATGGCTGTGTCGCGAACGATGCGCAGTGCCGCGACGGCCTGTTCGGCGCGATACTCCTGGACCGTACCGATGATCGCATTGAGCAGGACGATCACCAGGATGACGCTGGTGTCGCTCAGCGAACCGATGAGGCCGGAGATGACCGACGCGGCCAGCAGCACGAGAATCATGAAATCCATGAACTGGCCCAGGAACATCCGCCACAGTGAACGACGGCGCCCCTCGGGTATCTCGTTCGGTCCTTCCCGCTGCAGGCGCTCGCCGGCATCGCCGGCTTTCAACCCGTGGCGCACGTCCACGCCGAAACGTTCCGCAACCACCTGTGGCGTCAGCGTGTGCCAGGCCGGCTCGTTGGAATTGCGCGGTTCCTTGGACGCAGATGCACCCGTCATGGCAAGGCGTTCAGATCCTGAATGACCAGATCAGCAAGGCGGTGAGCGCGGCGACGGCCAGGGTCTTCAGGCCACTGAAGAACCACGAGATCCCGCTGACGCGGCCGAGAAAGACCCCCAGCATGAAGATGACGACAAAGCTGACCGCAATGCTGGCGACGAAGGGATCCATAGGCAGGGCGATGCCCCAGTGGGCGAACCACAGCGGCAGGATGATGACCAGCGCCATGAAAAACGGCGCGAAGCCGTTCACGCCGGCAATCAGCCAGGGAACGATGCGGGCGGCACGGGCATGAGTGGATTCGCTGAGGCTGGTCATCATCGCCCGTTCGAGCGATGCCAGTTCGCGCCGTTTCTCGGCCGCCTCGCTGACGTAGGCGCTGGACAAGCCGCTCATGGCCAGCGCGATGGCGGTGCCCAGGCAGGCGGTGATGGCCGTCTGGATGTCCTGCATGCGGCTGACGTAAAACCCCATGTTCAGGCCCAGCATGGTCAGGGCGCCATCGAAGCCGTTGACCACGAAATAGCGCCGGGCTATGGAGGCTGCGCGCGTAATGCGCAGCATGAGACGTATGTTCGCGATCGGCCCCATGGCTAGCGGGATGGGTAACAGGTTCGCTCAGCGGCGTTCAGTCATCCGAATCCGCCGAACCGGTGTTCAGAACATCCACCTCGTCGATGGAGTGCAGCGAGGCGCCCAGGTCGGCGATGGCGTCGGTAATCGAGTTGAAGGAAATGAGTTCGCCCTCTATCACCACCTGCAGGGTTTCGGTACGCTCGTCCATCTCATCCACCCGCAGCATGACCCGGCAGCCGGGCATACGCTCCGCCATGGCGGAGGCGAACTCCAAGGCCCCCGGATGATGCGGCTTGAGTATGTCCAGCACGATTCTCTGCAGTTTGATCATGCACACCTCGACGACGGCGGATTCGAAAATGGATGGCGTAGCTGCAAGATTACCCCGAAACCCGCCTGCCGTGCCCGGCCGTGAGGGATCAGGACGACAGCGAGCGGCACAGGGCACGCTTGGCGGAGGTCTTCATGCGTTTGATGGCCGACTCCCGCATCTGGGCGGAAGAACGCGACGAATGTTCCTCAAAATAAACGAGTTCAACCGGACGGCGGCTGCGGGTATAGCGCGAACCGCCCTGCAACAGCCCGTTGTGCTGCGCGACGCGCCGTTCGAGGTCGGTGGTGACCCCCGTATAAAGCGAGCGGTCGCTGCATTCGAG
>JARRKE010000145.1 GCA_037388465.1 Gammaproteobacteria bacterium | reverse complement strand
ATGACGGCCATCGGCCAGAACTGGCCGATGAGCAGATGAAACGGCGTCCCCTCCAGGAACACGCCGCGTAGAATGACCAGGAAATAGCGCAACGGATTGGCGTAGGTGATGTCCTGCACCAATACCGGCATGTTCTCGATCGGCGTGGCGAAGCCCGACAGGATGACCGCCGGTACCATGAACAAAAACGCACCCAGCAGCCCCTGCTGCATGGTTACCGCGATAGAGGAAATCATCAGCCCGACCCCGATGGCGGCCAGTATGAACAACGCCAACCCGACATATAGCGTGACCAGACTGCCGATCAGAGGAACGTGAAACCCAAACACGGCGATCAGGGTGATCAACGTGGCCTCGACCAGGCCGATGAGCAGCCCCGGTAGCGCCTTGCCGATCAGGATTTCCACGGGCCGCAGCGGGGTGACCAACAACTGGTCGAAGGTGCCCTGCTCGCGTTCGCGGGCCACCGACAGCGAGGTCACCACCATGGTCACCACCAGGGTGAGCAGGCCCACGATTCCCGGCACGATGAACCAGCGGCTTTCCAGGTTGGGATTGAACCAGGCGCGCATCACCAGTTGCGCCGGTGGTGCCCGCAAGCCGTGCCGTTCGTTCCATTTCTGGTTGTACTGATCGACGATGTCGCGGGCGTAGTTGAGGACGATCATCGCGGTATTCGAGTTCCGCCCGTCAATGATCAGCTGCGTGGGTGCCGGCTTACCGGCGTAGAGATCCCGACCGAACCGCGGACCGATATGCAGCACCATCAGTGCGCGCTGGGAATCTATGGTTTCACGGATCTGCGGCACGCCGGTCAGGTGCGCGACGACACGGAAGTTTTTCGAACCCGTAAAATCGGCCACCAGTTGCCGCGAGGCGGCGCCACCGTCTTCGTTGTAAACGGCTATCGGCACATGCGTGACGTCCAGGGTGGCGGCATAGCCAAACACCAGCACCTGCACCAACGGCGGAAAAGTCACCACCACCCGACTCTTGTTGTCCTTCAACAGGGTCAGCAGTTCCTTAAAGGCCAGCGCCAGAATACGCTTCCACATGTTCGCTTCACTCCAATCGCTTGCGCGACCGCGCCCGGCTGATGCCGAGAAAAATGACGGCCATCACCAGCAGGGCCAGGGCATTGGGCAGGATCACCGACCAGATGTTGCCGGCCAGAAACACGGTGTGCAGGATGGCCACGAAATAGCGTGCCGCGATGATGTGCGTCAGCACCTGCACGATCGTCGGCATGCTGCCGATATCGAAAATGAATCCCGACAGGATGAAAGCGGGCAGGAAGGTGGCCACGATGGACACCAGCCCGGCCACGAACTGGTTGCGGGCCAGAATCGAAATCACCAGTCCCATGCCGAGTGCGGCGAGCAGAAACAGTGCCGAGGCCAAAAACAACACCCATAGCGAACCGCGCAACGGTACCTGGAACAGCCAAACGGCCATCGCCACCGACAATGCCATGCCGCCCATGCCAAGCACGAAGTAGGGCAGAATCTTCCCCAGCAGGATCTCACGCATCGCCACCGGTGTGACCATCAACGCCTCCAGCGTGCCGCGCTCCCATTCCCTGGCCATCACCAGCGCGGTGAGCAGCGCCCCGATCAGGGTCATGATCACCGCCACCAGACCCGGCACCAGGTAATCGCGCGAGCGCACCTCGCTGTTGAACCAGATGCGATACTGCAGGTCGACCGGCACCTTGAGCTCCTGCCCCCTCGCCGCCGCGCGGCGCTGCAGCCAGGTGAACCACGCGCCTTTCACATAGCCCTGCACGAGGCGCGCCGTGTTGGCGTCCACGCCGTTGACGATCACCGCCACGGGAGCCTGGGTACCGTCATTCACGCGACGGGCAAAATCGCTGCGCAGCCACACGATGCCCTTGACCCGGCCACTCGCCAGCGCAGCGCGCGCCGCATGAATGTTCGAAACCTCCTGCGGCACGAAGTATTCCGATTGCCGAAACACGCTGACAAAACCGGCCGTCTCGGTACTCGGATGGTCCACCACCAGTGCCAGATGAATATGCTTGGCATCCAGTGAGACGCCATAGCCGAACAACAGCAACAGCACCACCGGCAGCAGGAAGGCGATGGCGATGCTGCTCGGATCGCGCAATACCTGTAAAAACTCCTTGCGGATCAGGCCGCGCAAACGCATGCCGCTGCCGCCGCGCTGCAGGGTTCTGCGCGAACGATTCACGCGGCCTCCTGTGCCGATGCTTCACCGTTCTCGATCAGGCGGATGAAGGCCTCTTCCATGTCGGGCGGCGACTCATCCCCTTCCTGTGCCCGGGCCTTGATGTCCGTCGGACTGCCGGTCGCCAGCAAGCGCCCCTGGGCCATGATCGCCAGCCGGTCGCAGTATTCGGCCTCTTCCATAAAATGCGTGGTGACCATGATCGTCACGCCGTGCTCCGCCAGGGCGGTGATGCGTTGCCAGAACTCGCGCCGCATCAGCGGATCCACACCCGATCCATCTGGCTGCGCCGCCGGCTCACACCCAATCCATAGGCACGGGCGAAAAAATTGAGGTTTTGGCGTACGGTCAGATTGCCGTACAGCGAAAAACGCTGCGACATATAGCCGATGCGCGCACGCGCCGAGGCGGCGGCGGTACGCAGGTCCTTGCCTGCCACACCCAGTTCCCCCTCGCTGGGCGGCAACAGGCCACACAACATGCGAAAGGTGGTCGACTTGCCGGCGCCGTTGGCGCCCAGCAATCCGAAGATCTCGCCTCGACCGACCTCGAAACTGATACCATTGACCGCATAGAACTCACCGAACCGGCGCTTGAGATTCCTGACGCGGATCACCGCCCCGTCGCCACCCTGACCTTGTCCGGGAGGCTTCACATCCATCCCTTCCACCGCCGGCGCATCACCCTCGCGTTGCGCACGCAGGCGGGCGACAAAACTGTCCTCGAAGCGCGGCTCGACCGCCTCGACCTGCACCTGTTCTATGCCGGCCACTGCCTGCTCCACCGGCGTTTCCGCCTGCTGCAGGACCAGCCGTACCCCTTCGGCCTGCACAACCGCGTCCAGCACGCCGGGCGCGCCGACCAGGCGCTGCTGCAATGTACGCTTGGCAAGCTGCGGGGCGTTCGCACGGTACACCTGGCCACGCATTTCCTCACGAAACGCCTCGGGCCGTCCCTGACCGAGCACCTGCCCCTCGTGCAGCAGGATCACCTCGTCACAGCGTTCGGCTTCGTCCAGATAGGCAGTCGACAGCAGCACCGTCATGTCCTGCTGCTCGACCAATTGGTAGACGATGTCCCACAATTCGCGCCGTGAAACGGGATCCACGCCCACCGTCGGCTCGTCCAGCAGCAACAGGTCGGGCGCGCGCACCAGCGTGCAGGCCAATCCCAGTTTCTGTTTCATACCACCCGAGAGCCGGCCGGCCAGTCGCTTGCCAAACGGTCCCAGCCCGGTCATGTGCATCAATGTTTCATAACGTGCCTGCCGTTCCTGGTGCAGCACGCCCTGCAAGTCGGCATACAGGTCCAGGTTTTCCTGTACCGACAGGTCTTCATACAGGCCGAAACGCTGCGGCATGTACCCCAGGCGCGCCTGCAGCTCCAACGCATCGTGTTCGGTATCCAATCCCAACACCTGCATGGTTCCCGTATCGGGGCGCAACAGGCCGGCCGCGAGGCGCATGAAGGTCGTCTTACCTGCACCGTCCGGGCCGATCAGACCGGACACGCGTCCCCGCCCCACCTCGAAGCTCACGTCCTTGAGTGCATCGACGGTGCGCCGGCCGCTGACAAATCGCTTGCTGACACCTTCGGGATGCAGCACCACATCGTCTTGTCCCGGCGTATGCGAGCTCACTGCATGCTCCTGCCCTGCCCCATGTCGGGCATCGGGGTGAGGGATGTCTGGCCGGCGCCGATATTGCGCGGCTGGCTGCTCAGATAGCCGTTGATCTGGGTCAGGTCGGTCACCCCCAGGGTCCCGGCCGC
>JARRKE010000144.1 GCA_037388465.1 Gammaproteobacteria bacterium | reverse complement strand
ACCGTGGCCGAGGCGGTCGAGCAGACCGGTGCCAATGCCACCATGATCTATGTGCCCGCGCCCTATGCGGCGGACTCCATTCTGGAGGCCGAGGCGGCAGGTATCGAGGTGATCGTCTGCATTACCGAAGGCATTCCGGTACTGGACATGCTGCGGGTGCGCGCCGTGCTCGAGCACAGTCAGAGCGTTCTCATTGGGCCGAATTGTCCGGGCGTGATCACGCCCGGCGAGTGCAAGATCGGCATCATGCCGGGCTTTATTCATACCCCGGGGCGGATCGGCATCGTGTCCCGCTCCGGCACCCTGACCTACGAAGCGGTGTTCCAGACCACCAATGAGGGCCTGGGCCAGTCGACCTGCGTCGGGATCGGGGGTGATCCGATCCAGGGGCTCAATTTCGTCGATTGCCTGCGTCGCTTCAACGAGGATCCGCAGACCGAGGGCATTCTGCTCGTCGGTGAGATCGGCGGGACGGCGGAGGAAGAGGCCGCCGAGTTTATCCGTCGCGAGGTGCGCAAGCCGGTGGTGGCCTATATCGCCGGCGTCACCGCGCCGCCCGGCAAGCGCATGGGGCATGCCGGCGCCATCATATCCGGCGGGCAGGGCACCGCCGAACACAAATTCGCGGCACTGGAGGCAGCCGGCGTCCACACGGTGCGCTCGCCGGCCGAGATGGGCCGGCGCATGGCCGAATTGCTGGGCTGACCCGCCGGAATCATCATGACCCAGACATTGCGCATTGCGCTGGCCCAGTGCAATCCCCTGGTGGGCGACGTCCCGGGCAACGTGGACATGGTTGTCCGACTGGCCGAGCAGGCGCGCGACGAGCAGGCCGCGGAGCTGGTCGTCTTTCCCGAACTGACCCTGACGGGCTACCCGCCCGAAGACCTGCTGCTGCGTCCCAGTCTGATGGCGCAGGTCAATCATGGCCTCAGGACGGTGGCCGCGCGCGTACGGGGCATCGACGTGGTATTGGGCCTGCCCTGGGAAACGCCTGGCGGCCTGCGCAACGCGGCGTTCTGGCTGCGCGACGGGCAGGTGCTGGCCGAATATTTCAAGGTCCTGCTGCCCAACTACAGCGTGTTCGATGAAAAGCGTTATTTCGTGGCTGGCGATGCGCCCAAGGTGGTCGAATTCAAGGGCGTGCAGGTCGGGCTGACGATCTGCGAGGACATCTGGCATCCGGAACCGGCCAATCGGGCCTTGCAGGCGGGCGCCCAGGTTCTGTTGAACCTGAACGCCTCGCCCTACCACGTCAACAAATCCACGGAACGCCTGCAGGTGCTGCGCGATCGGCATGCCGAAACCGAGCTGCCCATCGTGTACGTCAACCAGGTGGGGGGGCAGGACGAGCTGGTCTTCGACGGCGAGTCCATCGTGCTGGGACCGAGCGGGGAGCTGCTGTTCTCGGCGCCGGTGTTCCAGGAAGGCCTGTACACCGTGGAGGTGCCGGTGGACCGCTTCGCGCCCGTGCCTACGGCGCAGCTCGCCCAGCGTTTAAGCGAGGACGACTCTATTTACCGGGCGCTGGTGCTCGGCGTTCGGGACTACGTGTTCAAGAACGGTTTCCAGGGTGCGGTGATCGGCCTGTCGGGTGGGGTCGACTCTGCACTGACCCTGTGTCTGGCCGCCGATGCACTGGGTGCCGATCAGGTCGAGGCGGTGCTGATGCCCTCGCGCTATACCTCCGACATGAGCATTGAGGATGCCAGGGCGCAGGCGGATGCATTGGGTGTGAAGCATTCCGTGATTCCGATCGAACCGGCCTTCAATGCCTTTCTGGACATGCTGGCCGATGAATTTGCCGGCCTGCCGCGGGACGTGACCGAGGAAAACATCCAGGCCCGTTGCCGCGGCATCATCCTGATGGCCATTTCCAACAAGACCGGGCGCATGCTGCTCAGCACGGGCAACAAGAGCGAGATGGCGGTGGGTTACGCCACCTTGTACGGCGATATGGCCGGCGGGTTTGCACCGCTCAAGGATGTGGTGAAGACCCGCATCTACAGCCTCGCACGGCTGCGCAACCGGGATGAGACCGTGATTCCTGAGCGGGTACTGGAGCGTGCGCCCTCGGCTGAACTGGCCCCCGACCAGAAAGACACCGACAGCCTGCCTCCTTATGAAGTGCTGGACCCCATTCTGCAGCGTTTTGTGGAGGAGGATCGCACCGTGGAGGAGATCGTGGCGGAAGGCTTTGAGGCGTCCGTGGTGCGGCGGATCGCGGCCATGGGTGCGCATTACCAGCCGGGCCTTTGGCAAGGATCGGCGTTATCCGATAACATCCGGCTACGTGAAAACCTATCGCGAGTCCTGAAGCGTCTCCCCCCTCATGAGGTGAACATGAAAAAGGTCGAAGCCATCATCAAACCCTTCAAGCTGGACGACGTGCGCGAGGCGCTGACCGAGGCCGGCATCAGCGGTATGACGGCCACCGAGGTCAAGGGTTTCGGCCGCCAGAAGGGACATACCGAGCTTTACCGGGGGGCGGAATATGTGGTGGATTTCGTGCCCAAGGTGAAGGTCGAGGTCATTGTGGACGACGCCAGGGTCGATCCCTGTGTGGAGGCCATTCTGGGGGCGGCCCGTACCGGCAAGATCGGTGACGGCAAAATCTTCGTCACCCCGGTCGAGCGGATCGTGCGCATCCGTACGGGTGAGGAAGGCGACGACGCGATCTGAGCCCTGGCTCAGCCGCCGGTCGCCGCCTTGCTTCCGGCCTGGGGGGTGTTGAGTCTGAGCACCCGCTCCGTATCTTCCGCGAGTTTGTCATCGCCCAGTTTGCGATAGGCCTGGACCATGAGCGCCAGGGCCTTGGGGACGTACTTGCTGCCTTCGAAGTTCTGCACGATGTGACTGCAGCGATTGACCACGGCGACATAGGCGCCACGCTCCATGTAGTAATGCGCGATGTTCAGTTCGGATTCGGCCACCAGGTTGCGCAGGTACATCGCGCGCCGACGGGCATCATCCACATACCGGCTTTGCGGATATTTCTTGATGATGGTCGTGAAGTCCTGGAAGGCCTGGCGCATCGCATCCGTATCGCCCTGTGACGGGTCGTGGGGCAGGATGGGATCCAGGAAGTCCCTGCCGCGATAGAAGTTGGCCAGGCCTTTGAGATAATAGGCGTAGGCCACCTCGGGGCTTAGCGGATGCAGCTTGATGAAACGGTCAGCTGTGGCGATGGCCGATTCCGGCTCGCCGTATTTGTAATAGGCATATGCCGAGTCCAGCAGGGCCTGTTTGGCGTAAACCCCGAAGGGGTAGCGTGCCTGAAGGGTTTCGTAATACTTGATGGCCTGTTCCCAATCCTTGCCCTGCAAGGCCTGGGTGGCCTCGTCATAGAGCTTTTTGGCCGACCAGCCGGCGGTTTCGTCCTTGGCGGCGAGGCTGGAACAGCCCGCAACCGAAACCAGGGTAAACAGCAAAAACAAGATCTTGAGCAGGCGCATGGGAATCCGGTGCCAGAAAATTACGACAAGTGGACCAGTATACCTGACACCATAGCCATGCTCATGCCCCTTCTGTGCCATGACTGAACATCTGCTGGGTTCGATTACCGAGGACCAGGCCGGTCTGCGCCTGGATCAGGCGCTGGCGGAACTGTTCCCAGAGTATTCCCGTTCCCGCCTGCAAGCCTGGATCCGTCAGGGCTGCGTCCGGTTGGATGGAGCCACGGTGACCGTGCCCCGCACGCCGGTGGCAGGTGGGGAACAGGTCGAACTCGCGGTCCGGCTCGAACCCCAGGGAGAGGTCGAAGCGCAGGCCATTCCTCTGGACGTGGTTTACGAAGACGACCACCTCCTGGTGTTGAACAAGCCGGCCGGGCTGGTGGTGCATCCTGCTGCGGGCAACCCGGACCGCACCCTGCAGAATGCCCTGTTGCACCACGCGCCTTCGTTGGCGGCGCTGCCCCGGGCCGGGATCGTGCATCGCCTGGACAAGGAGACCTCCGGGTTGATGGTGGTCGCCAAGACCCTGAAGGCCCACAAGCAGCTGGTCGATCAGCTCCAGGCCCGTACCGTCAAGCGGGAGTACCTGGCCCTGGTGCAGGGGACGATCGTGGCTGGTGGTACTGTCGACGCGCCGATCGGACGCCACCCTGTGGATCGAAAGCGTATGGCCGTGGTCGGCGGTGGTCGGGCAGCCATTACCCATTACCGCGTCGAGGAACGCTTTCCTCATCACACCCTGCTGCGTGTATCCCTGGAAACGGGGCGTACCCATCAGATCCGGGTTCATATGGCGCATATTCGTCATCCGATCGTGGGTGACCCGGTTTACGGTGGCCGGCTGCGTTTGCCGGCGGGGGTGAGTGAGCACTTCCGGGAAGCGCTGCGCGGCTTCAGGCGTCAGGCACTGCATGCCACGCGGCTATCTTTGGTTCATCCCGATACCGGCGAAACCTGCAGTTGGGAGGCACCGCCGCCGCAGGATTTTGCCGGGTTGCTGGCATTGCTCCGGACTGAAACACCGGCTACCTGAAAGAAACCCCGGGGTATGTTTGTCATCCATGCTATGGCTTAATCGGAGCATGCCAAACACCCTTGCGACAGATTGGATCAAACCGGAGTGGCCGGCCCCACCCCAGGTACACGCCTGGTCGACGACACGCACGGGTGGCGTCAGCCGCGCGCCTTATGACAGTTTCAATCTGGGCGATCATGTGGGGGATGATCCGGATGCCGTGCGGCAAAATCGGGCACGACTCGTCGAGTATCTGCAGTTGCCGGCCGAGCCGTTATGGCTGAACCAGGTGCATGGCTGTCAGGTGGTGGATCCGTTGCGGACGACATCCCGACCCGAAGCGGATGCCTCCGTGAGCAGGCAGCCGAACCGGGTATGCGCCGTGTTGACCGCGGACTGTCTGCCGGTACTGTTCTGTGACCGCGCGGGCACCCGGGTTGCCGCGGCTCATGCAGGGTGGCGCGGGCTGGCTGCCGGTGTGCTGGAGGCTACGGTGGCGGCACTTGAGGTTGATCC
>JARRKE010000143.1 GCA_037388465.1 Gammaproteobacteria bacterium | reverse complement strand
GAGCTCCCCGCGACGTCGGTCACCACCTTGGCGACCCAGCCGCCGGTGCAGGACTCGGCCGTGGCCAGCATCCAGCCCCGCACGGCCAGCGCGTCGCCGACCTGCCGCGCCAGTACCTCGCTCACGAAGCGGTCTCCGCGCCGGATTGCAGATGAACGTCCATCTGCGGATAGGGAATCACGATGCCGCTTTCGTCGAAGCGCTGTTTGATGCGCTCCAGAAAATCGCAACGCACCGCCCAGAAATCACTGGAGGCCACCCATGGGCGCAGGAACAGATTCACGCTGCTGTCGGCCAGCTCGAGCACGCCCGTGGTCGGCGCCGGGTCCGCCAGCACGCGCGTGTCGGATGCCATCAGGTCCTGCAGGATCTCTATGGCCTTGCGCAGATCGGACTCGTAGCTGATGCCCACCACCAGATCGATGCGCCGCGTATCCCGGGCGGTGAAGTTGGTGATGATGTCGCCGTAGATCTTGCCGTTGGGCACGGTGATCTCGCGATTGTCGGGGGTGCGCAGCACGGAGCTGAACACCCGGATGTTTTCCACCGTCCCGGTGACGCCCGCCACCTCCACGAAATCCCCCGCCTTGAACGGCTTGAAGATCAGCAACAGCACGCCGGCCGCGAAATTGGCCAGGGAATTCTGCAGCGCCAGACCGACCGCCAGGCCGGCGGCACCGAGGACGGCGATCAGCGAGGTGGTCTGTATGCCGAGCTGGGCCAGCGCCGCGATCACCACGACCACCAACAGCAGGGCGTTCACCAGGGAGCTGATGAAACCGATCAACATCTCGTCGAGGCCGGAGCGCACCATCATGCGCCCGACCAGCTTGACGATGCGCCGCGACACCCAGACCCCGACAAACAGAATCAGCAGCGCCAGCAGCAGCTTGGTGCCCCACGGCACTGCGTAATGCTGCAGCAACACCTCGTAATCCAGATTGAGCTCCCCGTTCATCACGTCCTCCCCCGGCAACAGCCGTCACAATCTCTTTGACGTCAGCCTTATGCTGCGGTAAGCATTACTCATAGAACATTTTCGGGTCATGCCACTCTAACCCCACGTAGTGCTTCACAAAAGTGAGGAAGGATGATCGAGGATGGTCGCACAAATACTACCCGGGACTAACACCCCCCACCGCTGGCATGTGGACGATGTCCCGTACGAGCGGATTCGTCGGGAAACCATTGCCGACAACGACCTGTATTTTTACCTGGTCACCACCGCATCGTTCATCGAGATCACGTCGGATATCTACACCCGCAACCTGATCGAATATTACGCCGGGGACGAGGTGATTGCCGACTGGCTGAACACCACCTGGGAACCGGAAGAACTGCAGCACGGCACGGCGCTGAAACGCTACGTCCAGACCGTGTGGCCGGAATTCGACTGGGAATCGGCCTATCGGGATTTTCAGGAAGATTATTCCCGCTTCTGCAAGGTGGAATTGCTGGGGCCGACCCGGGCCCTGGAAATGGCCGCGCGCTGCGTGGTCGAAATGGGCACCTGCTCGTACTACACCATGCTGCACCGCGGCAGCCCAGAGCCGGTGCTGGCCGACATCACCCGCAATATCCGCACCGACGAGGCCTATCACTACAAGCACTTCTACGAATTCTTTCTGCGCTATCAGTCGCATCACAACACCGGACGCTGGCCGATATTCAAGACCCTGGTGGGCCGGATCGCCGAGATCGACAGCGAGGACGGCATGATCGCCATCAAGCATGTCTGGCGGCACCGCCATCCGGGCAAAACCTATCGCGACGATCATTACAGGGCCATCAGCAAGGCCGTGCGCGGTCTGGCACAGGCGCATTATCCCTACCGCATGGCCGCCAACATGACCATGAAACCCCTGCGCCTGCCGCATCGTCTGCAAACCCCTGCAGAGCATGCGGTTGCTGCGGGTGCCCGCCTGTATACGCGCATCACCGGCACGGAGCCCGGGCAGCTCGCCTCGGCAGCGGATTCAGCCGTATAGCAGGACCGGCATACCCAGGCGCTTGACGATCCGGCTCAGCGCCAGCGGGTCCTGCAGCAACCGGCACCCCCGCGGCAGCAGCAGCAACCCGCGCGGACGGCCCGCCAGCGCCGCCACCAGGGTATCGAATGTGAAGGTATCCGCCTGCAGGGCATCGACCGGCAGTCGGCCGTGCATCTGCAGCCAGTTCGCCGCGCCCGCCACCACATCCTGCGGCAGCACCGTCTCGGTGAGCAGGGTGGCGCCGCGATAGCCGTTGCCGGTCAGCTGCGCCGTCAACGCCAGTCCCCGGCGCCCGCTCTCGCCGCCTTCGTACAACAGATACAGGTGACTCGGGCGCGCATGCGCGGCATGCACCGTGCCGCTCGACCCGACGATCAGCACGTCCGCCGCCGTGACCTCGGCAAGCAGGGCATCCAGCCGCGCCTGCAGGGTGCGGAAACTGTGTTTGACCTGCCGTGCCTCGGCGGCCTGCTGCAACTGCAGCTGGAACTGGTTGCTCAGCGCGCGCAGGGCGCGTTCCAGGTCCCCGCTGGCGAAAGCGCGCTCGCGGCCCGTGCCGATCCCCACTTCGCGCACGAACGGCAGGCTGCCGCTCAGGGCGAGCAGCACGCGGGTCACCCGGTGTTCAGTCTGATTCGGCGTCATGCTTGCCACCGCTTTTGCCGTGTACGGCAAAGCGCTTGCGCAGCTCGACCAGCTGCTGGATACGATGCTGGATGCGGCCGTTGAAACTGTCCTCGGGATAATGGCCCTGGGCGTCGCGCTCACCGGCCGGCATCCCGCTCAGCAACGCCATGACCTGCTCCACATCCTGGGCGGCATAGACCCGGAACCGGCCGGCATCGACGGCATCGATCACGTCCTGACGCAGCATGAGATGCGGCAGGTTGGCGCCCGGGATGATCACGCCCTGCTCGCCGGTGAGGCCGCGCGCCTGACAGATGTCGAAAAAGCCCTCGATCTTTTCGTTCACCCCGCCGATGGCCTGCACCTCGCCATGCTGGTTCACCGACCCCGTCACGGCGAGCCCCTGCTGCAGGGGAATCTCGCCCAGCGCGGACATCAGGGTGCACAACTCGGCCACCGAGGCGCTGTCGCCCTCGACGTGCCCGTAGGACTGCTCGAAGACCAGGCTGGCCGACAGCGG
>JARRKE010000142.1 GCA_037388465.1 Gammaproteobacteria bacterium | reverse complement strand
TGCCAGCGTGTCAGGGCTTCGACGCCGGTCATGGTGCCGGTCGCCAATTCGATAACAGGGGGGAAGTAAAGTACGAAATCCTGTCTTTCCAGGGCCTGATGCAGGCGGTTGGCTACCGACATGCGCTGATGCTGGCGTTCGGTCAATTCCGCCGAATAGAACGCATAGTTGCCCTTGCCCAGTTCCTTGGCGCGGTACATGGCCGAGTCTGCATATTGCAGCAGGGTGTCTGTGTCGCGTGCGTCATGAGGGGAAATGGCGATGCCGATACTGGCGCCAATGTAGGTTCTATGGCCTTCGATGATGAAGGGTTGTTTCATCTGGTCGATCAGGCGTTGTGCCTGCTTGGCCACGTTGAGCAACACGCTGTCCTGGCTTGTTGTCTCCTCCGGGTCGCGGGAATTGGTACTGGACATCAATACGATGAACTCATCGCCACCCTGGCGGGCCACCATGTCGCTGCCACGTATATTGTTGTGTATACGTTCGCCGACCTGACGCAGCAGCTCGTCGCCCGCGGCATGTCCCAGTGTGTCGTTGACCAGCTTGAAATCGTCCAGATCGATGAACAGTACCGCCACTACCTCTTCGCTCCTCTCCACATGCGCAAGTGCCATCTGCAGGGTGTGCATGAACAAAGCGCGGTTCGGCAGGTCGGTCAGCCCGTCGTGGAAGGCCTGGTGCGTCAGCAGCTCCTGTGCCTGGTTGTGCAGCGCCTGGGTGCGCAAGGCCGTGATGCCATAAGCGAGGTTGCTGGCGATTTCTTTAAGCAGTTTCAGTTCATCGGTGTCGAATGCATAGCTGTCCTTGCTGTAGATGTTGAGCGAACCGATCGCTTTGTCATCGCTGACCAACGGCAGTGATATCAACGAAGCGTAATGGTGAGCGAGTGCCTGCAGGGTCCATTCGTCGGTCGTGGTCCGTTCCGTCAGATCCTGGATCATGTAAGGCTGCTTTTCCCGGATGGCGCGGCAGGGAAGGCAATCACTGCTGGCGACATCGATATGGGTATTTTTAATATCCGCGGCGAAAGCGGTGTCGCTACCGGCCTCGGCGACGATCCGGAGACCGGTAGGGCGTTCGTTGCTGAGCATGCCGACCCAGGCGAATTGATAGACCCGTTCATCGACGATATTGCTGCAGACGCCCTGCACCAGTTCGGTTTCCGTGGCTGCATGCGTCAGCAGCGTGTCCTGGCTGTGCAGGATGTTCAATGCTCGTGTGGTGTGAGCCAGTTGTTCCTCATGCTGCTTGCGCGTGGTGATGTCCGTCATCACGCCATGCAGTGCCACGATCCGGCCGGATGCGTCGTGTTCCCAGCTGCCGCGATCTTCAAACCACCTGATGGCATTGTCGTCTTTGCGCCGCATGCGGTAGGTAATCACGAAGTCGGTATTCTGTTGCCTGGCGGTATCGATGTCGGCCAGCGCCTTTTCGCGATCTTCCTCCAACACCAGGTTTATGCGCAGGGCGGGATCTTCGAGGAAAGCCCTGGCTTTGAAGCCCAGCAGGGTATCGGTCGCCGGGCTGATAAAAACGGTTTTGAGATTATGAGGCGTGGCGGTATATAGAATGCCTTGTACGGTATCGACGATGCCCTGGATGCGGTTTTTCGCCGCCACCAGTTCGGCCCGTCCCGCCTCCAGATGGTCGGTCATGGTGTTGATGCTCTTGGCGAGCGTTCCGACCTCGTCGTTGCTGTCGTAATCGACATGTTGCTGGAAATCGCCCTGGCCGATCCGCTCGGTAATCCGTGTAAGCCGTCTCAATGGGCTCGTGAACCGGTAACTCAGAAGCGTCAGGGCAATCGCCAGGGCGACGAGTACGACGACCACGATGAGTGCCGCCTGCAGCGCCAGGTGGCGCGCCGGCGCGAAGATGACGTCTTCCGATTGTTCGATCGCCAGACCCCAGCCGTTGTCAGCAACATCGTCACGTGCTGCCTGCCGGACGTGGGTGGACAATACGGTATCGGCCCCCTCGGACTGGTGCACGGATTCGTGCGCCCCCGAAGCGAGAAGCGCCTGCTGTACCTCGGCATGTCGGGCAAAATGCGATGGAGGTGGCATTTTGTGTCCCTGCACGTGTTCAGCAATGACCTTGCCGGTACGATCGAACAGGAAGACGGAGCCGCTCTTAAACCCCTTCTTGAGAATGTCGCTTATCGTCGACCATCGGTACTGTGCCACCACGGCGCCGATGATCCTGCCACCGTTTTCATCTTCGGATTTCTCCCGGATCGGGGCGGCAAACAGAAGCGTGCGCTGGCCGCTGTGGTCTGAAACCACCACGTCCGAGTTGTATGTTTCACCCTTCATTGCCGCCTTGAATGCGGCATAGGCAGCCGGGTCCCGGTCGATACTGTCGTGCTCCTCATGAGCCTCGGTGGTCAGCAGGTAAGTGCCATTTCGGTCCACCACCATCAGGTCGTCCCACGGTCCGGTAATCTTGCCCCGTTCCTCGAGCTCTTCTTTTAGCAGCTTGTGGTTCGTTTCCGTCCGGTCGGCAGGAGAGGCGACATAGACCTTCAGAAACTCATCCTCAACCAGGATGTGCATATCGCGCCGTGCATGGGCCAGGGCGTCATCGATCTTGCTCAGGATGCTGTGGGCTGCACTGAGCTGGGCCTCGACAGCCCGTTCCTGAAGTACGTTGTGGATTTGGTAATAGAGCAGAGCACCCAGGGCCGTCGCCGTTATCATGGCGGTGGCGCTGATGGCCAGCCCATACTTGGTGCTGAGTCTCATCAGGGTGATTCGGAGCAGGGTGGGACTACGGCGTCGTAGGAAGCCTTAGTCCATTTTTCTGGCATGCCCCTGTTTATCGGCATCGCTGTTCCTCGCGAGTCTATCGTCCGAGTATAGATGAGTTACAGCAGGTAAC
>JARRKE010000141.1 GCA_037388465.1 Gammaproteobacteria bacterium | reverse complement strand
TGGCGGTTGCCGATTTCCACGCCGGGCGTATCGGTCGGAATCAACGCCAGGGTGATGCCGAGGGCGGTCTGCTCGCCGAGCAGATGCTCCGGGTCGTACAGCTTGAAGGCCAGCCCCAGTACGGTGGCCACCGGCCCCAGGGTGATGTAGCGCTTTTCCCAGTTGAGCCGGATGCCGAGCACGTCCTTGCGCCCTTCGAATTCGCCGCGGCACACGATGCCGGTATCGGGTATCGCGCCGGCGTCACTGCCCGCTAGGGGACCGGTCAGGGCAAAGCAGGGGATTTCCTCGCCCGTGGCGAGACGCGGCAGGTAATGGTCGCGTTGCGACTGGGTGCCGTAACGCAACAGCAATTGGGCGGGACCCAGCGAGTTGGGCACCATGACGGTGACCGCCGCCGTCACACTGCGGCTGGCGAGTTTCATCACCACCTCGGAATGCGCCAGCGCCGAAAACTCCAGACCGCCGTAGCGGCGCGGAATGATCATGCCGAACAGCTTGTGCTCCTTGATGAAGGCCCACACCGCGGGCGGCAGATCGCAAAGCTCGTGGGTGATCTCCCAGTCGTCGATCATGCCGCACAGCGTTTCCACCGGACCGTTCAGAAAGGCCTGCTCCTCTTCGCTCAGGCGGGCGGCGGGATAGTCGCGCAGTTTGTTCCAGTCGGGCTTGCCCGAAAACAGCTCGGCGTCCCACCAGACGCTGCCGGCCTCGATGGCCTCGCGCTCGGTGTCGGATATCTGGGGCAGGGCGTTGCGCAACAGGCGCAGGATATGCAGCGAAACCAGATACCGGCGCAGGGGCGGAATGGTGACGGGTATGAGGAAGACGAGGAATACTGCCCACAGGATCCATCCTGTCATCGTGATCCCGCCGGGCAACGTGAGTGCCGCACCGAACAGAACCAGCGCGATTGTGCTCAGCCAGAATGGCGGACGGAAATACGCCAAGACCCCGATCAGTGCCATTCCCGCCAGGAACCCGATCATCCGGCATCCTCCTCAATTCGATATTGTCGTTGTTGTTCTTTGTATTGCGTGCAGCGTGCATCAATGCTCAACAGGATCGTGCGTGTCAGACCTCCTCCTTGGTTGCGATGCCGGTCACCGGCACTTCAGTCGATTCATGCTGATCGCTCCGGTCGGCACACCAGGGCAGATCCCGGTAGACCGCGCATTCGCTCACCGGATAAAGGGGATATTTGATGATGTCGAAGTAGGGCGACATATCGAAATCCCGCGGCGTGAACAATTTCACATTACGTTTTTCTAGCCGAGTTTCTCCCCCGGCGCCACGCCGAACGACGGGCAGCACCGGGAAATGCACCTTCTGGAAGGCCTCGGCCATCATGGTGGAACAAATGGTGCGCGTCGCTTCGCCGGCATGGGTTTCGAACAAGGTGGAACGCCAGCGGCGCGGCAGCAGGGGATAGGGGAACAGGAAGCGCGCCAGGTCGAGCAACTGGCGGAAATCATAGGCGAGGCCGAGGCGGCTGACCGCCTCCTCGACGACGATAGCGGCATCATGCGTGGACAGGCCGGTGGGCCGGCACAGCCGCAGGTGAAAGGATCGATACCTTTCCAGAGGGGAAATGCGGACCCCGATCCCGAGTTCGGCCTCGATGAGCAAGGGCACATCGGCCGGTCCGTCGTAGAACTGGCGGACGCGTTCGTGCACGATCGGATCACCGATCTCGTCGAGTGCGCCGATATACAGCGCGGAATGGGTCCAGGGGGAGGTATTGATGGTCTTGATGATCCGGCTCAGGCGCGTGTTGCCTTCCACCAGAATCACGTCGGCGGGGCGGGCCTGTTCGCGCAGCTGTTCGTAGTCGGAAAGCCCGGCGTGGGTGTCGCTATCCACGGGTTGCACCAGCCAACGGGTCAGGGCATTGGCACAGGCGACTTTGAGCTTACGCAGAATCATCACTTCCCTTGGCGGCGGGATTTTCCTCGTTGTGTTTATTAAGTTTAGACAACGATCCCCGAAATCGTTTTGCATCTTCCATACGTCAACCCGGGAAGGGCCGCTAGGCCCCGGTCAGCAGCGTCAGGGCACGGTCCATATCCTCGCGGCTGGTGTAGTAGTGGGGCGAAAACCGGATGCCACCGCCGCGCAGTGCGCACAGCACGCCCTGCCCCTGGAGATGCTCGTAGACCGCCGCCACGTCGCCCGGCGGCCGGAAGGTCAAAATTCCCGAACGACGCTCCGGACGCAGATCGGACAGGATTTCCATATTTTTTTCTTCTAATTTTTCAATTAGATACTGAATATTCTTAGAAATATTCTCAGATATAATTTCAAGCCCGGTTTCCCGAATCAGGGACAGGCTGGCCTGCAGGCCGTGGATACCCAGCATATTGGGGCTGCCGCATTCGAATCGCCGGGCGCTGTACGCCGGCTCCCAGTCCTCGCGGTCGAAATCGTGGGCGTGCTCGACCATGTGCCAGCCGTACTGGTGCAGCCCGAGCGTGTCACGCAGTTCCGGGCGCGCGTAAAACAGGGCGATGCCCTCAGGACCCAGCATCCACTTGTGGCCGTCCGCCACCACGAAGTCGGCCTGCACCGTCTGCACGTCGAAGGGCAGCGCGCCGAGCTGCTGGATCGCATCCACGCAAAACAGGATTTTGCGCTCGCGGCAGAAGGCGCCGATACGCGCCAGATCCATGCGCAGACCGGTAGCGTACTGGACTGCGCTGATGGCGATTACACGGGTGTTGTCGTCAACCAGGGCGAACAGCTCGGCTTCGGGATCGTCAGCTGCGCTCAAATCCGCCAACCGGGCCTCGACGCCGAAGCGAGATTCGAGCGACTGCCAGACAATGCGGTTGGAAGGGAACTCCTGGCGTGAAGTCACCACATTCTGTCCGGGCTTCCAGTCCAGACCGTGGGCGACCACGGACAGGCCTTCAGAGGTATT
>JARRKE010000140.1 GCA_037388465.1 Gammaproteobacteria bacterium | reverse complement strand
GGTGTACGGCATTTCTATCGCAAACCCACCCTGGGCTACAAACCGGTGGCGCCGTTCATGGTGTTGTTTACCCTGCTGTTGGCGCTGGAACTGTTCCTGCCGGTGCTGCCGGACTGGCGGGTAATCTGGGCGGCCGGCGTGATTGCGCTTTTTTCCACCCTTACGCTGTACGAATTTCTCCAGCGGCGCCTGCTAAGCAATCCCATCATTCTGCTGATGATCACCAGGTTGTTTTTCACCAGTGGAAGCTGGCTGCTGCGGGCCCTGGTCAGCCTCGACCACACGGCCCATATGACCCGCTACGCATTCGTCGACCCGCTGTCGCTCTACGATGCCATCGTCGCCAGCGTGACATTGACCGTCTCGATGATCGTATTGACCAATGAGCGCATCAACCAGCAGCTGTGGAATCAGGCGAGCAGAGACCCGTTGACCGGCGTCATGAATCGTCGCGCCTTCTATGAGGCCAGCGCACCACTGCTGGCGGAGCTGCATCGTGAACCGATAAATCTGTCGGTATGCGTGTTGGACATCGATCACTTCAAAAAGCTCAATGACAACCACGGTCACGCCGTCGGCGACCTGATCCTCAAGGAATTCGTACGCACTGCCCGCACCACATTGCGGGAAGGCGATCTTTTCGCCCGCTATGGCGGCGAGGAGTTCGTGATTCTCTTGCATAACAGCGATCTTCAGCAGGCCCAACACGCCTTGCAGCGCCTGCGTGAGGCCTGTGTGAACCAGGGCATCATGGCCGGCGAACAGCAGGTCAGCGTCACCTTCAGCGCAGGCATTTGTCACGCCACCGGACCGGCCCAGGTCAGTCTGGACACCCTGCTCGAAGCGGCAGACCGGGCCATGTATCAGGCCAAGAAGGCCGGCCGCGACCGCATCATCGTCTCCCCTGAACACCACGGCGCCCCGCCGCCGCTCGCCGCCACCTCCGGCGCAAACAGCTGAACCCGCGATCAGCCGTCTTTATCGAACAATCAAACCGCCTGTTTTGATTGATAAAACCGGTATGGTGCGTTGACTACCGGTGCTAACCTGTACATCGGTTATGCGTTGTACAGGTCGCACTATGAAGAACGATACGCCCCCGCCCACCCGAACCGTCAGGCAGCGGCTGCTCAAGGCCGCGCTGGATTGCTTTCTGGCGGATGAATACCACAACGTCACCACACGCCAGATTGCCACCAAGGCAGACGCCAATATCTCCATGATTCGTTATTACTTCGGCAATAAGGAAGGGTTGTACGAAGAAATGATCAAGGAGACGCTGTCCCCGCTGTTGGATGTGCTGGAAGGCCAGATGTTGTCGTCGACAGCCGGATTTACCGAATTCTTCAGGCTTTATTACAACACCATGGCCAAGCACCCCGACTTTCCCAAACTGATACTGAAGGTGCTGGCTTTGAATCAGGGGCCCGGCAGACGTTTTATTCAGCAGCTTCTGGAACGCGGGCGTACCCAGGGAAACAAAACCGTGGATACGCTCAAGGAACGCGGCGAGGTCGCCCCGGCGATCGACGCGGACATTCTTAGGATGTCTTTCGTCAGCCTGGCGATGACGCCCATGCTGCTGAAAGATATCTACGAGGAACAATTGGAACGTGAGATGGACAATGCCTTCCTGAATCGGCTCGCCGAGTTCAACGGCCGCTTGTTCGCCGCCGGCCTGCTCCCGCCCGACGATTCGAATAATGAACCGGATTCTGACAAGAACGAAAAAGAGTAGCCAATGAAAAGCCTGCAAAAAAACAAACGCGCAGTACGACGTTTCGGCAAACTGATGAAGTTCGCCACCTGGTTTCAAAACCTGCCGAACAAGATGACGCCGCCACCGTTTCGGCTGCTGCAGATCGGCGCCATATTCTGGCAATCCCGCGTGCTGTACGTTGCGGCCCGCCTGGATATCGCCTCAGTGATTGGCGATGACACGCTCTCCGCCGAAACAATAGCCGAGCGCGTTGCTTCCGACCCTGACGCTGTCCACCGCCTGCTGCGCATGCTGGCCTCCATGGGAATATTCGAGCAAGCCGGAAAGCAATTCAAAAACAACAAGACATCGGCCTTCCTGCGCGAGGACAATCCACAATGCGTACGGGCCATGATCCTGATGCACAACTCTCCGGAGATGAGCCGTCCCTGGTACGAACAACTCGAACAGGGCGTAAGAACGGGCGAGGTTCCTTTCAAGCTGACCCACGGCGAAGCGCTGTACGACTACATGGATACGCACCCCGAGTTCGACCGCTTGTTCTCCCGGGCCATGGACAGCGTCGAAGTGCTGCTCGGCGATGCATTTGCCACCGACTTCGATTGGGGGCGGTTCGGACGAATTATCGACGTTGGCGGTTCGAAAGGCAGCAAATCACTGTCCATTCTCAAACATCATCCGAATCTGGATGCGCTGGTGGTGGACCGCGCCCAGGTCATCGAGGAAGGGAAAGATTTCTGGGATGGAAAGGAATCGCCCGCCCTGCTGTCACGTATGCATTTCCAGCCAGGTGACGTATTGGATTCCGTTCCGGCTGCGCAAGACGCCAGGGATATTTACCTGCTCAGTGCCGTTTTCCACGGCTTCGACGACGAAACCTGCCGCAGGGCCCTGAAAAATCTTGCTGCCGCCTGCGGCGACTCGGGGGCGTCGATCGCCATCATGGAGATGGTACTCGATGCATCGCAGCCCGATTACACCGGCACTTCGTTCGATATGCAGATGTTCATGGGAACCCGGGGGCGCGAACGCACACTGAACGAGTGGCAGCACCTGTTCAGCAGCAGTGGCCTGGCATTGCAGGAGGTCATAGACCTGCAGTCGGTGGCAAAAATCCTGGTATTGCAGGTTGCGGAACGTTAGCGCCTGCCCTGGTGTCGCCAAGCAGGAATCGCTCGCAATCCGTTCGTCTTGCTGCTACTTTCCTCTGACGTCGTGATGCCACCTATGATACGCAGGGAGC
>JARRKE010000139.1 GCA_037388465.1 Gammaproteobacteria bacterium | reverse complement strand
TTGACCCAGGACTGATAGACCTCGGCGTGCACCGCGGTGATCGGGCCGCTCATGGCCTCGCGGCTGAAGCGCGCGCGCAGGATGTCGGCGTCGCTCTTGGGCGAGTCCATGCCCGCACCGGCGTACAGCACGTCGCGCTCGCGCAGGCCATCATAGCTGACCTCCAGGCGGGTGTTGTCGTCCGGGGTCCAGCCGAGGATGGCACCGTAACCGTCATCCTTGTATGCGGAGCGCACCTCGGTGCCGGTACCGTCCTTGTAGTTGTCGGCCTCGGCCTTGTTGCCGTAAACACGCACGAAACCCTGGGTGCCGCCGGCAGTGAGGTCAGCGTAACCGCTGCGCACGTTGCCGTTGTCGCGATAGCCGATGCCGGCCTTGCCGCGTGCGTGCTCGCCCTCGGCGAAGCGCGGCGTGATGCGCTCGAACAGCACCGTGCCACCACTGCCGCCCGGGCCGTACACCACGCTCTGCATGCCTTCGATGACGGTGATGCGGTCGAACAGCTCGGGCGCCATGTAGGCGGTGGGCGGGTCCATGCGGTTGGGGCAGGCGCCGAAGATGTACGCGCCGTCGGTGAGGATGTTGAGGCGGTTGCCCTGCTGGCCGCGGATCACCGGGTCGATGCCCTTGCCGCCCATGCGGATGCCGTCCACGCCGGGCAGGTCGCGCAACAGGCTGCCAGCGTCGGCGGCCGGCGCGGCGGTATCGTCGGCCATGTCGATGACCTGAGTGCTTGGTGTGAAACGTTCGCCCTCGACCTGGATGGTTTCGAGTGATGTGACGTCTTCGGCGTGGGCGACGGAATAACTGGCGGCGCACATCAGTGCGAGCAGAGAAAGGCGGGGTTTCCGCATCGTATGACTCCCGTATCGATCATTGTTTATTTATGCATCCGACCGATAGGGCAAGAAGCGCGCCAACCCTTGGAGGCTTTAAAAACAGTTGGTTAGAAATTCAGGTAGATGTCTGGCTGCGGCAGATGCCGGTCAGCCCGGCAGGGACGCCGGGCTGAGGTTCGTCACGACACGACTGCATGGATGCAGGAGGTAGAGCAACGCAGGAGCAGTTGCCGAGGACGTCGTGTCGAACCGACCCGTCGCAAGTCAACGGCTGAGAGGGTAGCCCGCAGGGCCAAGGCGGTGGGGGCGCATTTCTTTCGTCCCTTTCTTTGTGCGTACAAAGAAAGGGACTCGCACGCAGCAATGGTGCTAGATAAAAAAATCCCAGCCTTGAGGCGTGCGAAACAAAACCGCACACGCCTAACCACAGACCAGCACAATAAAAACCTCAATCCAACATCTTCTGCAGCACCTCGGCAAACGTCCTCAACACCGTTACCCGCGCATACCGCTTGTCGTTGGCCGGAATCAGATGCCAGGGCGCGTACTCGGTGCTGGTGCGCACGACCATTTCGTTGACCGCGGCCTTGTAGTCGCCCCACTTCTCACGGTTGCGCCAGTCTTCGCCGGTGATCTTGTGGCGTTTGTAGGCGGTGTTCTCACGCGCGGTGAAGCGCTGCAGCTGTTCCGGCTCGTCGATGTGCAGCCAGAACTTGAGCAGGCCCATGCCGTGGTCGGCGAGCTGGGCCTCGAAGTCGTTGATCTCGTGATAGGCGCGCGCCCATTCGGCGGGCGTGGCGTAGCCCTCCACCCGTTCGACCAGCACGCGGCCGTACCAGGAGCGGTCGAACAGGGTGCAGTAGCCGTCGCGCGGCAGGCGTCGCCAGAAGCGCCACAGATAATGATGATCCTTTTCCTCGTCGGTGGGCGCGGCAAAGGGTTCGACGTGGTACAGCCGCGCGTCCATGGCCTGGATCAGACGGCGGATGGCGCCGCCCTTGCCGGCGGCGTCCCAGCCCTCGAACGCCACCACGCAGGGGCGGCGTTCACGAAACGCCTTCCAGGTCAGGCGGTTCACCTCGGCCTGCCAGTGCTCCATCTGCTCCCTGTATTCGTCGTGATCGAGAGCCAGGGAGAGGTCGACGTGGTCCAGCACGGTGACGCGGGCGCTGTCGATCTCCGGCAGGGCCGGCGCGTGCGAGGTCGTGAGATCGGGGTCGGGCGGCGGGGCGGCGAGACGCGTCTCGATGGCCTTGAGCAGGGTGCGGCCGATGGTCAGGTCGCGGTAGCGGCGGTCGGTGGCCTCGATGAGGTACCAGGGCGCCTCGCCGGTGTCGGTCTCGCGCAGCACGTGCTCGCAGACCGGCAGGAAGTCGCTGTAGTGCTTGGCGTATTGCACGGTCTCGGGCGCCATGCGCCAGTGGCTGTGGGGGTCCTTGCGCTGTTCCTTGATGCGTTTAGCCTGTTCCTGCTCCGGCAGGTGGCACCAGAATTTGACCACCAGGGCGCCGCCGCGCACCAGCATGCGCTCGGTGTCGGCGATGCGCACCAGTTCGGCTTCCAGGACGTCATCGTCGTCCTTGCCCAGCACCCGCTCCACGATGGGCTCGGTGTACCAGCCGCCGAACAGGATGCCGATGCGCCCCGCCGCCGGCATGGTGCGCCAGAAGCGCCACCAGCGCGGACGCTGTTTTTCCTCGTCGGTCTCGTCCCAGTAGGCGTGCACCCGCACGCCGCGCGAGTCCAGCCATTCGAACAGGCGGTTGACCACCTCGCCCTTGCCGGCCCCGGATACGCCCGCGATGATCACCACGACGGGTATGCCGGCCTTGCGCGCGGCCCGCTGGGCCCTGAGCAGCCCGAGACGCAGCTCGGGCACCGCCTCCTTGAAGTCCTGCTTGCTGACGCTGCGGCCCAGTTCGGCGGCTTCGAACATCTGTATCCCCTGTGTGGTCGAAAAGTGGCTGAGGGTTGCCCAACCCCATCTTAGCCCGTACCCTTACGCGGTTTAATCCCCGTCGGTGCAGAAAGACCATGAGCGATTTGAACCTGGAGCAGGCCCGTTTCAACATGGTGGAGCAGCAGGTCCGCCCCTGGGACGTGCTGGATAACAGGGTGCTGGACGTCCTGCAGGCCCTGCCCCGTGAGGCCTTTGTCCCTGAGGCGTACCGCAACGTGGCCTACGCCGACATGGAGATTCCGCTGGGTCACGGCGAGTCCATGATGGCACCCAAGATCGACGGGCGCATCCTCCAGGCGCTGGGCATCCAGCCCCACGAGCTGACGCTCGAGATCGGCACCGGCAGCGGCTTTCTCACCGCCTGCATGGCCAAGCTGGCCGGCGAGGTCCACAGCGTGGACATCTACGAGGACTTCAAGTATCTGGCCATGAAGAACCTGGCCGAGCAGGGCATCCAGAATACGGTGCTGCGCACCGCCGACGCCAAAGACGGCTGGGGCCTGGCGACCCGCTACGACGCCATCGCCGTCACCGCCTCCATGCCCGAATACCGCCCCGTGTTCGAACCCTACCTGGCCCTGAACGGCCGCCTGTTCGTGGTGGTCGGCGAAGCGCCGGTCATGACCGCCCGCCTGATCACCCGCGTCGGCGAGCACGAATTCGCCACCACCGACCTGTTCGAGACCAATCTCAAGGCGATGATCGGCCTGGAGCAGAAACCCGAATTCGTCTTCTAGCAGACTGTTGTTGTCTACTCATGCGGCACGATAGGGTGTCAAAAGCGGGCTCAAAATGCGGGGCTGCGCAGCAGCGAACGCTTTGTAAACTGCGCTTTCTCGCCCGATTTTTCCTGCTCTCGCACTCGCCTGAGCGACAACAACAGCCTGCTAAGGACCTTATCCAGGGGTAAATTCGTGTAAATGCCGCACACGCCGCTTGGCCGGTCCTTCGGGCCTGCGCTAAGATGCACGTATTGGTTTTCAGGTCTGCACCAAGACAGGCCTTCTTAGCGGCCCGCCGGGCCGCACCCATTACCCGGGAGCCGCTATGAAGATCCGACAAGCCCTGCTTGCCTTGACCGTTATCGCCGCCGCCAGCACGGCGCAGGGCGCCGACCTGCTAACGGTGTACCAGCAGGCGCAGCAGAACGACGCCACCTACCTGGCCGCCGAGCAGGCCTACAAGGCGGCCGAGCAGAACAGCCCCATCGCGCGCAGCGCCCTGCTGCCCCAGGTCAACCTGTCGGCCAGCACCACCAACGACCACACCGAGCTCAAGGA
>JARRKE010000138.1 GCA_037388465.1 Gammaproteobacteria bacterium | reverse complement strand
ACGGTGTTGACAGCCTTCAGTTTGCCGGTGAATACATAGGTGTTGTCGATATCGCGGCTCAAGACGCGTGCAACGGTCACCTTCGGCAATGCGTGATGTGCACTGGCTTGAGAGGATGGTGCCGCCTGGCTGCCCAGAAAGGCGATTGCGGTAATCGCCCCTGCAAGGACGGCGATGAACAGTATTTTTTTCTTCATGGTATTTTCCGTATTGGCGTTCACGTTGATCCGGTGTTCGCTGGTCACAAATCGGGTAGACGAGCAATATTGGTGCTGTGTGACACAGTGCTCGGCATGAGCCCGGCCATGCCTGGAATGAAACAACTAGCTGGGGAACGACCAGTCTGCTGACTGGCTACTGACAGCATTCTGTCAGCAGCGACACATGTTAAAAATGGGATTAGAATCAATCCCCCTTTGATTACCAGTCACAAGTTGCGGGGGTGAGCGCAATGGAAGACTTATCGAGTATTTCGCTGTTCGTTCGTGTGGTTGAGGCCAAGAGTTTTTCCGCTGCGGCACGGCAGTTGGACATGACGCCTTCCGGTGTCAGTCGCGCAATCTCCCGCTTGGAGGAAGAACTGCAAACGCGCCTGTTTTTCCGTACTACGCGCCAGTTGCGTCTGACCGATGAAGGGGAGCTTTTTTATTCGAGTTGCAGGGATATTCTGGCCGAGCTGAATGAGGCGACCGAATCCCTGGGCGGGGCTCGTGCCAAACCTAAGGGGACTCTGCGCGTTGCCGCGCCGGCGTCCATCGCCCGCACGGCCTTGATTCCCAATCTGGCGAGTTTCGAGTCCAGCTATCCCGATATTCGTTTGGAGCTCTCGCTGCGCGACAACGCGTTCGACCTGAACGAAGAGCGTTTTGATTGCGCCATTCGCATCGGCGAACTGGAAAACTCGAACCTGATTGCGCGCAAGATCGGTTACTTCAAAAACGTGTTGTGCGCATCGCCGGCGTATCTGGAGCGTTACGGCACGCCAGAGAGTATCGAAGACCTCGATCAGCACCGCTGTATCAATATCGTCGATCCGGCAACGGGCCGTCCGCAACAGTGGCGGCTCAAAACCCCGGATGGCCATGTGGCGCTGGATATCGATGCGCATATGCTGATCAACGACAGCGAATCCGTGATTCAGGCCGGTGTGGCGGGACTGGGCGTCATCCGTGCGGGGATCGCCGTTGTGGCTGGTTTACCCGCAGCGCCGTCATGTATCTGCACGTGTCCGTGCCTTTATCGACTGGGTGTCCACGCTGTTTTCCGTTACCTGCGAGCCGAGCCATAAGTTGGCGATGGATGTGCAGGCCTCGACCCAGAAGAGTCTCGTGTAAGTCGGGACTTCCCGGTCTGCCGGGTACGGGGGGGCTGTGGGCTCCGGTGTGTCAGGCAGGGGATCGATTCCGTCTGGATCGGAAGGGGATGGTAAACTAGGCGGCTGTTTTAGACGGTGCACCGCCCAAAATACCTTACTATTTGATTTAGAATGAAAATATAGCCAGCAGGCCTTTCGCGGGTGATGCCAGCACAGCCTGATGTGCGCCGCCTGAAGCGCTTTGCGACTCCTCAATCCCGCCAGGTCGGATCCGAAGCGGGGCCTGCAGGCACTTTCTCCAATCCACTTAGTTGAATCATTCCATCAAATGGACAAGATCGCCGTCGTCGGCCTTGGATATGTCGGTCTGCCCCTCGCGGTAGCGCTGGGGCGTAAACGCCCCACCCTTGGCTTCGACCTCAACAAAGGCAAGATCGAAAGCTACCGCAACTACTGCGATCCTACCGGCGAGATAAGCGGCGAGGCGCTGCGCGCCGCGAGTCAGCTCGAGGTCACCTCCGATCCCGAGCGTCTGGCGGAAGCGGACTTCCTGGTCATTGCCGTTCCGACGCCGGTGGACCAGGCGCGCCGGCCGGACATGGGTCTGGTGGCCGCCGCCTGCGAAACCGTGGGTCGGCACATGTCCAGGGGCGCCACGGTTGTGTTCGAATCCACCGTTTATCCCGGCGCGACCGAAGAGGTCTGCGTACCCATCCTGGAAAACGCCTCGGGCCTGAGGTGGCGCGAGGGTTTTCACGTCGGCTATTCGCCTGAGCGCATCAATCCCGGCGACAAGGTGCATCGTCTGGAGACCATCGTGAAGGTGGTGGCCGGCGACGACGCCGAGACGCTGGAGAAGGTGGCGGCGGTGTACGAATCGGTCATCGAGGCTGGCGTGCACCGTGCCAGCAGCATCAAGGTTGCCGAGGCGGCCAAGGTCATCGAGAACACCCAGCGCGATCTCAACATCGCCCTGATGAACGAGCTCGCCCTGATCTTCGGGCGCATGGGCATCGATACCCTGGAGGTGCTCGAGGCCGCCGGGACCAAGTGGAACTTCCTGCCCTTCCGGCCCGGCCTGGTGGGGGGGCACTGCATCGGCGTGGACCCTTACTACCTGACCCACAAGGCGCAGGAGGTCGGTTATCACCCCGAGGTGATCCTGGCCGGCCGGCGCATCAACGACGGCATGGGCGCCCATGTCGCGCGCAAGACCGTCAAGCTGCTGCTGCGTCACGGCAACGGCGGCAAGGGCGCCAAGATCGGCATCCTCGGTCTCACCTTCAAGGAAAACTGCGCCGACCTGCGTAATTCGCGCGTTATCGATATCGTGCGTGAACTGCAGGAACACGGCATCGAGCCCGTCGTGCACGACCCCGTGGCCGATTACGACGAGGCCCGCCGCGAATATCGTATCAGCCTCGCACCCTGGGAAGCCCTCAAAGAACTCGACGCCGTCATTCTCGCCGTCGGGCACCAGGCCTACGCCGAACAGGGCGCGGCGGGTATCGCCGCACTGCTCAAACGCCCCGGTCTGGTGATGGACGTCAAATCCCTGCTTCCGCTCGGCAGTTTCCAGGGGGAAGAGGTGATCCACTGGAGGCTCTGAACCGCTATGCGTGAGGCGTAAGACGTAAGGGGGCAAAAACGTGGCCAGGGAAGGGCGAAGACACCACAGCCTGCGGGTTTGGCAGGATGCCGTGCGGCTCGTTACGACGATTTATCGTCTGACCGAGAATTTCCCGCCGGATGAGCGCTACGGACTCGTCAGCCAGATGCGACGATCCGCGGTTTCTGTTCCCAGTAATATCGCGGAGGGTGCAGGTCGCGGTTCCGAAAAGGAGTGGCTGCAGTTCCTTTTCATCGCCCGGGGCTCCATGAGCGAACTGGAAACCCAGATCATGGTGGCGGAAAACCTCGGCTACATTCAGAGTACCGGACGTTTGTTTGAAGAGATCGACAAGTTATTTGCACAACTGGGTGCCTTGATTAATCGCATCAAAACGAGAATCGAATCATGACCGATCCAAATACCTCACCCCTTACGTCTCGCCCCTTACGGGTATTGGTTACGGGCGCCGCTGGCTTTATCGGTTCGGGGCTCAGCCTGCGGCTGCTGGAGCGCGGCGACGAGGTGTTCGGTCTCGACAACCTGAACGACTACTACGACGTTGCCCTCAAGGAGGCGCGTCTCGCCCGGCACCGCGACCACGAGCGGTTTACCTTCCTCAAGATGGACCTGTCCGACCGCGAGGCAATGCAGCGCCTGTTCGAGGACCAGTCCTTCGACGTGGTGGTGAATCTGGCCGCCCAGGCCGGGGTGCGCTATTCGCTGATCAACCCCCATGCCTACGTCGACACCAACCTGGTCGGGTTCGTGAACATCCTGGAAGGCTGTCGACATAGCAAGGTCAAACACCTCGTCTATGCCTCCTCCAGTTCGGTGTATGGGGCCAATACCAAGATGCCGTTTTCGGTGCACGACAACGTGGACCATCCGGTCTCGCTGTATGCCGCCAGCAAGAAGTCCAACGAGCTGATGGCTCATACCTATGCCCATCTGTACGGACTGCCGGTCACCGGATTGCGCTTCTTTACCGTGTACGGCCCCTGGGGCCGTCCGGACATGGCGCTGTTCCTGTTCACCAAGGCCATACTCGAAGGCCGGCCGATCGACGTCTTCAATCACGGCGACATGAAGCGCGATTTCACCTATATCGACGACATCGTCGAAGGTGTGGTGCGGGTGATCGACCGGACGCCGGAGCCCAACCCGAACTGGTCGGGCGACACCCCCGATCCTTCCAGCAGCTACGCGCCTTACCGGCTGTACAACATCGGCAACAACAACCCCGAGCAGCTCATGCACCTGATCGAGGTGCTGGAGGACAAGCTGGGTATGAAGGCCGAAAAAAACATGCTGCCCATGCAGCCCGGCGACGTGCCCGCCACCTATGCCGATGTCCGCGATCTCGAAGAGGATGTCGGTTTCCG
>JARRKE010000137.1 GCA_037388465.1 Gammaproteobacteria bacterium | reverse complement strand
AAACTTCTCCGACATCACCCGCGTGATCGCCGCCGTCAGCGTCGTCTTGCCGTGGTCAACGTGGCCTATCGTGCCTACGTTTACGTGCGGCTTCTTACGTTCGAATTTTTCCTTGGACATTTCAACACCCCATAGCAAGGTCGATGAATCACAAAAAAACCTACATTCCCAAAACCGGCAACAACCGAAGGTGGAGCCCATAACCGGATTTGAACCGGTGACCTCGTCCTTACCAAGGACGCGCTCTACCAACTGAGCTATATGGGCCTTGTGGCAAACCGCCCGAAACCTGCTAGACCCGTATTCCCAAATCAATTGGAGCGGGTGATGGGAATCGAACCCACGTATTCAGCTTGGAAGGCTGAAGTTCTACCATTGAACTACACCCGCCTTGCCAAGAACCAAACCCCTGAAGCCATTGGGCTGCACGGGTTTGACGCCTGCCTGAACCACCAGTGCCGTATGGTGGAGGGGGGAGGATTCGAACCTCCGAAGGCTGAGCCAGCAGATTTACAGTCTGCCCCCTTTGGCCGCTCGGGAACCCCTCCTCGGGAAAGCCGCTCATTCTCCTAGATTCCGCGGACGTCTGTCAACCATTCCACGGCCTGCAGATGCAGCCCGCGCGCGCCTCTGGTAGCATCCCGCGCCACAGTATCCGTCGTGGTTTACGCCCCTTGGCGGCCACCCACTTTATGACCAAGAGATGACTATCCGATGAACGTCACAATCTACGGCTCGGGCTATGTCGGACTGGTGACCGGTGCCTGCCTGGCCCAGGTCGGAAACCATGTTCTTTGTGTGGATATCGACGAGGACAAGATCAACCGCCTGAAAGACGGCGAAATCCCGATCTACGAGCCCGGCCTGGAGGACATGGTGCGCGAAAACGTCGCCGCCGGCCGCCTCAGCTTCACCCTGGATGCCGCCGAAGGGGTACGTCACGGGCTGTTCCAGTTCATCGCGGTAGGCACCCCGCCGGACGAGGACGGCTCGGCCGACCTTTCCCATGTGCTCGCCGTCACACGCAGCATTGCCGAGAACCTCGCCGAATATCGCATCATCGTCGACAAGTCCACGGTTCCGGTCGGCACTGCCGACAAGGTCCGGGCCGAAGCGCGCAAGGTTCTCGACGCGCGCAGCGCGGATATCGACTTCGATGTGGTCTCCAATCCCGAATTTCTCAAGGAAGGGGCCGCTATCGAGGACTTCATGAAACCCGACCGCATCGTGATCGGCACGGACAACCCCCGTACCACCGAACTGATGCGCGCCCTTTACGCCCCTTTCAACCGCAACCACGATCGCCTGGTGGCGATGGACATCCGCTCCGCCGAACTCACCAAATACGCCGCCAACGCCATGCTGGCGACCAAGATCAGCTTCATGAACGAGCTGGCGAACATGTCCGAACGCCTGGGTGCGGATATCGAGCAGGTACGCATCGGCATCGGTTCCGATCCACGTATCGGTTATCACTTCATCTATCCCGGTTGCGGCTACGGCGGCTCCTGCTTTCCCAAGGACGTCAAGGCACTGGAGCGCATGGCCCGGGAAATCGGTTACAACGCCGAATTGCTGAACGCGGTGGAGAACGTCAACGGTCGCCAGAAGCTGCGCCTGTTCGAAAAGATGCAGCAGCATTTCGGCGATCTGCAGGGCAAGACCATCGCCCTGTGGGGCCTGGCCTTCAAACCCAACACCGACGATATGCGCGAAGCCTCGAGCCGCAGCCTGATGGAGGCCCTGTGGTCGGCCGGCGCGCACGTGCAGGCCTACGACCCGGTCGCCATGGAGGAATCCCAGCGCATCTACGGTCAGCGCGACGACCTGACCTTGTGCGAAACCCCTGAAGATGCGCTGAACGATGCCGACGCGCTGGCAATCGTTACCGAATGGAACGTGTTCCGCAGCCCCGATTTCACCCGCATCAAACAATCCCTGAAAACGCCGGTTATTTTTGACGGTCGGAACCTGTACGACCCGAATCACATGGTGCAGGAAGGTTTCAGCTACTACGCGATCGGGCGCGGTCTTTGATACAAAGCCAAAGCTAGAACGGATACGGGGGAATGGTGCCGATGGAGGGACTTGAACCCCCAACCTACCGCTTACAAGGCGGTTGCTCTACCATTGAGCCACATCGGCGCCGATGCTTGCGGCGCTGATTCTACTGGAAGCCTCTCGGCAGCAGCAAACCGCGGCAGCCGCCCGGAATCAACGGCAGTCCCTGCTGATGCGCTGCACGGACGTGCCTTCCGTACCTACCGCCTGCCAGGTATCGGCGTCCAGATGGTGGCCGTCGCGTTCGTCATAGTCCAGCCAGTAAAGCGTCTGCTCCCGGGTTCTGACCCGGATCTTGGTGGCATAGCCCAATTTCTTGAGATAAGCCTGGCGTCGCTTCGCGCGCGCCGGCTCGCTGAACAGCCCCAGGGAAATCGCGTTCTTATCCTCGTCCGTGGTGACGATGAAATAGTCTTTGATTCCCTTGTGCGCGAGCCCTTGCGCAACCTTGAGGGCGGCCTTGCGGGACTCCTGGGGCGGCAGGTACACCCAATAACCGACCGTGGCCTGCTGAGTGGTCGTGCGCAGCTGGGGTTTAAAGCCGGCCTGCCGGATCTTCCTGATGACGGCGTCGGCGGGTTGTTTGTCGGTAAACGGGCCAATGGTGTAGCAGGCAACCGCCGCTTGAGTCTGCGGCTGGGGTTTGGTCCCCGATCCGCTCGCCGACGATGCCGATTCCGTCGGCTGCTCAGCCGATGGCGGGGTCTGCAAAGGGCGACGCTCACTCAACAGCTGCAGTTCCGGCACCCCGGCGCTCACCGCCGGGAGCGGCTTGGCCACAGGAACCGGATTGAAGCGGTTCCAGGCCAGGTAACCGGCATTCAACAGCACCAGAATCAGAATAAAAATCCGCATCTCATTCGCTCGCAACGCGGGCGAGCCCGCGCAACACCAGGTTGGGCTCGCTCCGGTAATCTCCCTGCAACCAGGGCTTCAATGTTTCGGCGGCGCCACCTGTGAGAAAGCGCGTAACCGGGGCAGGCAGGCATTCTTCCATCTCAGCACAGATACGATCAATCCCTCCGGCCAGACCACGTACGACGCCGGCATAAAGTGCCGGTTCGGTATCACATGCGAACAAGGGCGCANNNNTCTGGAGAGTGAGCAGCTGACGTTCGATGCCGGGAATGATCTGGCCGCCTCGATGCGTGCCGGCCTCCAGCGCATCGATGGTGATCGCCGTCCCGCAATCAATCACGAGACCGGCACCCGCAGTGCATTCGGGCGCCACCGCCACCAAAGACATTAATCGGTCCGCACCGAAGCGCGCCGGATCCTGATAACAGGTTCGGACATCCAACAGTTGCCGCACCCCCCCGAAGAATTCCGGCTCGGGCCAACCCAGATCACGGCACAAATCACAAAAAAGCCGGTTGCCGTCATGGCCGATCACGCTGCAGACCAATACACGCTCCGGCCTTGCACGCCAGGCGGCCAATCGCATCCGCATGGTCTCGATATCACGACTGTCCGCCGACTCGACGGTACCGAGCACGGCGCCGTGCATGCCGGTCCATTTGGCGCGAGTGTTGCCCAGGTCCACCAACAGCATCATCGTATCGGCCTCAAGCTCACCTCGCCCGAATCGAACACCTGGAGACCGTTGTCCGTCAAAAGGCGCAGCCGGCCTTGCTCATCCACGCCGCAGGCGGTTCCACGGACGTTTTGCGCACCGACCGTTACCGAGACAGGCGCATTCATGAAAACATCGTAGTCCGGCCATTTCACCAATAACCTTGCAGAACCGTCACGTCGATAAACATCCAGGGTTTCACACAAACCACCGACCACTTCTGCAGCCAATGCCTCCCGATCAACGGCACATCCCATGGCTGTCTGAAGGTCCGCCCAGGGCTGATCAATCCAATCCGCCCGCCGGGTGGGCATTGAAATATTGATACCGACGCCGATCACGAACCGGCTCCACCCTCGTCCATCGATGCGCTGCTCGATCAATACCCCACCCAATTTACGGCCGGACCAATAAAGATCATTCGGCCATTTCAGCCCAACCTCGCTCAGCCCAAAGCGCTGCAGGGCATCCGCAAGCGAAACGGCCACCGTCAGGCTGAGGTCGCTGCGGATACCTTCGTCAGGAGCCGCATCGAAGGCCAGGCTGAGATAAAGATTGCTGCCGAATGGTGAGAACCAGGCACGCCCGCGGCGCCCACGGCCCCGGGTCTGTGATTCGGCATGGCAGAGATGGTATCCGTCGAAGAGCGGTGTATCGAGCCTGATCAGGTATTCGTTGGTCGATTCGGTCACCATCAACCCCTCGAACGCAGCGATGCGCGATTGCACGGCAGCCGGCAGGCGTGCCCGCACCGAAGAGACATTCAGCCCGTTCATTTGCTCCCGCAAAAGGATGCGCCCGTAGAGTGATATGACGGGAACACCCATGAGGGCGAGCGTCTCGATCACCCCGGCAACGTCGCCACGATCACAGCCGACATGTCCGGCAAATCCCGCGACGTCATATTCTGCATTCGCCTGAAGTGCCGCCATGGCCCGGTTCAGCCATTCAGCCGACGGCGGCATCGGTTCAGCTTCGCGAGTAGGCATAAAGAGGAAATTACTCTATTATTCAATAAGTAGCAGGGGATTCTTAATCTTCCGATGACCAATACCAATCCTAAATACGTTCGTCGGTGGCTCCTGGTCGCTGTCCTGGGCGCAACATTCGCATGCCCGGCCGCGCAGGCTGAACTCTATATCTACCACGAAAAGGACGGAACACGCTGGATCACTGATCATCGTATCGGCAATCCGGGGTTCACCTACATCGGCCGCTACGGCCGCCCCACCGCTACCCAATCATGCGTCGGCGTCACGCCCTCCATTCTCGAGGCGCGCGCGCACATGCATATGGCGACCGTCAGCAAGTATGCCGCCGAATACGACGTGGATCCGCTGCTGGTCAAGGCGGTTATTTCCGTCGAGTCCTGTTTCGATACCTTCGCCGAGTCGCGCGTTGGCGCAAAAGGCCTGATGCAGCTCATGCCAAGCACTGCCAGGAGGCTGGGCGTCGATCATCTCTTCAACCCGAAACAGAACATCAAAGGCGGCGTACGATACCTGAGCAAACTCCTGAAGCGCTACGACTACAACCTCAAGCGGGCGCTGGCAGCTTATAACGCCGGCCCGCAAGCCATTGATCGCTACAACGGCGTCCCCCCCTTCGCGGAAACCCAGAGCTACGTAAAACGGGTCCTCAACAAGTATCATCAATTCAGGGCACAGATCATCCAGCGGCCCTCGGACGATATGCAAAGCGCCTCGCTGCCCTGAACCTTATCCCTAAGCTCGGTTGTAGCCAGGCATATCGACCGCACCGTTCAGGGCGCCAAGGACAAATCCGGAAAATAAAAAAAGCCCCCGAGCAATCGGGGGCTTTTTCAATTAAATGCCTGGCGGTGACCTACTTTCACATGGGGAAACCCCACACTATCATCGGCGCTAAGACGTTTCACTTCCGAGTTCGGTATGGGATCGGGTGGTTCCATCTTGCCATTGCCGCCAGGCAAACCGTTTGATGTGCAGATATTCATCTACACACCGAATCTGAAGAGATGTAATCCAGGTTATGTCATGTCGTCGAACTCAGACCACACCCAAACCGTTTGGGTGTTATATGGTCAAGCCTCACGGGCAATTAGTACTGGTTAGCTTCATACATTACTGCACTTCCACACCCAGCCTATCAACCTTGTAGTCTTCAAGGGCCCTTCAGGGACCTCGAGGGTCCAGTGAGACCTAATCTTGGGGTGGGCTTCCCGCTTAGATGCTTTCAGCGGTTATCCCGTCCGTATATAGCTACCCGGCAGTGCCACTGGCGTGACAACCGGAACACCAGAGATACGTCCACTCCGGTCCTCTCGTACTAGGAGCAGCTCCCCTCAAGTCTCAAACGCCCACGGCAGATAGGGACCGAACTGTCTCACGACGTTCTAAACCCAGCTCGCGTACCACTTTAAA
>JARRKE010000136.1 GCA_037388465.1 Gammaproteobacteria bacterium | reverse complement strand
GCGCGCGTATTGTTGTTGCCGATGGTGTGCTGGGTGCCGCCCATGCACCAGACGATGGTGCCCGGATGGTTCTTGGCCATGAGCTCCGCCACCTTGCGCACCTGGTCCGGCTTGGCCCAGGTGACGTTTTCCACGACGTCCGGCGTCCACTTGGCGACCTCTTCGCGGACCGGATCCATGCCGTAGACGCGTTCACGGATGTATTCCTTGTCCTCCCAGCCGTTCTCGAAGATGTGCCACAACACGCCCCAGACGAACGGCACGTCGGTGCCGGGACGAATGGAGACGTGCAGGTCGGCATGCGAGGCGGTGCGGGTGAAGCGCGGATCGACGACGATCATCTTCGAACCGTTTTCCTTGGCGCGCAGGATATGCTGCATGGCGACGGGATGCGCCTCGGCCGCGTTACTGCCGATGAACAGCATCGCCTTGCTGTTGTGCATGTCGTTGTAGGAGTTGGTCATCGCGCCGTAGCCCCAGGTGTTGGCTACGCCGGCGACCGTGGTGGAATGGCAGATACGCGCCTGGTGGTCCATGTTGTTGGATCCCCAGAAACCACGCCACTTGGAAAACAGATAGGCCTGTTCGTTGTTGTGCTTGGACGAACCCAGCCAGAACACCGAATCGGGGCCGGATTCCTGGCGAATCTTCAGCAGCCGGTCGCCGATTTCCTCGATGGCCTGATTCCAGGAAATGCGTTTCCACTTGCCGTCGACCAGCTTGAGCGGATATTTCAGGCGCCGGGTGCCGATTCCGTGTTCGCGCAGGGCCGCCCCTTTGGCGCAGTGTCCGCCCAGGTTGAACGGATGATCAAAGGCGGGTTCCTGATCGACCCAGACGCCGTTCTGCACTTTGGCGTAAACACCGCATCCCACAGAGCAGTGGGTGCAGACCGTGCGCCTGGTCTCGATCGGCGCATTCTGTTCCGCCGCGGGCGCCTCATCCGCATTTGCCTTGCGAATCATGCGCGGGGCGAACATGCCCGCGACCGCCGCACCGCCGGTGGCCAGCGCACTGTTGCGCAGGAAGCTGCGGCGTCCCATCGAGATGCCGCCTGCCGTTATCACCCCTTCGGTTTCGGGGCCCTGGTGCGATGCCTGTTTCCTGATCAGTTTCATGACCGGTTATCTCCTGTCGCAATCGGGTTCGAGCCGGACCGTGGCGGTCTATTCGGCGAGCGAGCGGTAGTAATCGACTATGTGCGACGTCACGCGGTAGCCCTTGTCAGGCTTGCTCTCGTCCATTGCGGGTTCGGTGACGGCGGCCTTGTCCAGCGTTTCGGCCCCGACGGCGGAAACGACCGCTGCACCCGCGCCCAGCGCGACTGCGCCCTTGAGGAAATGACGGCGTGACGACGACTTGTTGTCCTGTTCATGCATGGCTTTAGCCCTCTTGCGAACCTCGCCCTTTGTGTTGAATCACAGCGCCCGTTTCCCTTACGCCTTGCCGCCCAGATAGTCTCTTTCGACCGGCAGGAACGCGTTGCCCAGGCGTCCCACCGAGCGGTAGAAACAGGCGCTCCTGGCGGTTTCCAGATCGGTGTAGAAACGCCCGATCCAGGGCGCCAGGTGGTGCTCGAAAAACTGGCGTTGAAGCGGAATGTCGAAGGCGGGATCGGTGCACAGCCAGGCCATTACCTCGCACAGGGCGGCGGCATGATCCTCCGGCTCGCTGACGCCGTCTTCGCGTGCGAACCCCAGCCTTCGAAGATCGTCGCGCAGTTCGCTCAGCGGCCTTTCCATCAG
Organism: Gammaproteobacteria bacterium; assembly: GCA_037388465.1. NCBI lineage: Bacteria > Pseudomonadati > Pseudomonadota > Gammaproteobacteria > Gammaproteobacteria bacterium. Next base: position 1,500 of record JARRKE010000136.1, on the reverse strand, counting down.
GAAGCCCGTTTGGTACCACGAGGCGTAGGGCATCAGCTCGCCGGCGACCAAGCCGATGAACAGCTCGTGGAATTCGTCGTCGACGTCGGACGGATCGGCATGCTCCGCGGCGAGACGCAGGAGTTTCCATGCCTTTCCCAGATCGTTGTCCGGCCCTGTCGGTGAGATGCCTCGCAATGTCATCAGTACCTCATCGGTCGGAGGCTCCCGCAAAAGCCCCGCCAGCAAGCCGTAGATATCGGCCCTGGCGGCATCCTGATCGTTGATTATGGGGATCACGGCCTGTTCTTCTGAGAACGGGACTGTGCTCATCGATGCCTCCTCCGACATTCCCTTTTCTTTCTAGCAATTGGGAGACCAGACAAAACGCGAAAATAGGGAACGATTGCGGCCGAAACGGCTATGCGGCCGGCGGGATACGAAAAAGCCGGCGCATGTGCCGGCCAAATTGGCTCACCCTGAGCCATAACAGGGACAGATGCGCTCATTGGGTACGCTCCATTTCCTCGAGCATGATGTCTTTGGCCCGGCATTCGCCGCACATGTGCAGACGGCGCTGGGCGCGCGGCGTCTGGTACATCCAGTGACCGGACAGCTTTTCGGTCATGCGCAGCACCATGGACCGCGTCGCGAAGGGGGTCCCGCATGTCACGCATTCGAAGGGCGGATCGTCGTTCAGCACCTGGGCCTGGTTGCGGGTGTCGGGATCGAGCAGGTAACGGGGCTCGCGCCGTATGGCGCCTTCGGGACAGGCGGTTTCGCACAACCCGCATTGCACGCAGCGGGATTCGTACAGGTCGAGTCTCGGCGCGGTCCCGCCGTCCGCCAGGGCGTGCGGCGGACAGACCGAGACGCAGGCCATGCACAGGGTGCAGGCTTCCTTGTCGATCTGCAGAGTGCCAAACGGCGACTGCGGTGGCAGCGACACGGCATCGACCGTGGCCCCGGCCTGTGCGGCCAGATGGTCCAGCGCGAAGAACAGGGTTTCGCGCTTGCCGCCCTCGCCCCAGAAGCTGCCCGCCTCGATGGGCGGCATGTCCTCGGCCTGCACCCAGGCCTCCCAGGCGCCGGGATCGGCGGCGACGCGCATCACCGCCGTGCCGGGATACCCCAACCCCTGCAGCAGCGCGGAGACCACCTCGAGCTGCTGATCCAGTTCCGTGCGCGAACGCGCCGGCACCTGTTCCGTATCCAGCAGCCCGACGCGTTTCGCCCCATAGGCCAGTGCCGACAGCCAGATTTCCATGCCCACGCTGGCCAGCTCTTCCAGCGGCACCGGAATGATCCGGCCGGGCACTTCGTCGCCCAGGCCGGCCAGGCGTTCCGCGCCGCCCTCGGCGTCGTGAAACAGAATGACCGCATCCTGCCCGCCCTGGTCACGATAGCTCTGCAACAGCTTGCGCAGCCCGTCCAGCATGTTGGCCGCGCGCGGCAGCGTGTAGCGCATCGCGCCGCTGGGACAGGCGCTGACGCAGGCGCCGCCACCCTGGCACAGGAAGG
>JARRKE010000135.1 GCA_037388465.1 Gammaproteobacteria bacterium | reverse complement strand
CGGAAAAATCCCAGCGCGTCATGCAGGCGCTGCTCAAAATGAAAAAGCTCGACATCAAAACCTTGCGGCAGGCATACAAACAATAAGGAGAATCACCATGAGCAAGCTGATCATGTGGAACCTGATCACGCTGGACGGCTATTTCGAAGGCACGAAAAGCTGGGACCTGGAATTCCACCAATCCGTATGGGGCGACGAGCTGGAACGCTTTTCCATCGAACAGTTGCATACAACGGACATGCTGCTGTTTGGTCGGGTGACCTACGAAGGCATGGCGGCTTATTGGGCATCCGAAAAAGGCGAAATCGCCGACATGATGAACAGCCTACCCAAGATCGTCTTTTCTCACACGCTCAAGCAGGCGGATTGGAACAACACGCGCCTGGTCGATACCGATGCGGTTGACGAGGTTCGTGAATTGAAGCGTCACGGACAGGGCAACCTGTTCGTCTTCGGTAGTGCCGACCTGTCGGCATCGCTCATAAACGCCGGGCTGTTCGACGAATATCGCATCGGCCTCGTACCTGCCGTGCTGGGCAAGGGCAGGCCGTTGTTCAGCGATGTCTCGACGCCCATGCAATTGACGCTGACTGAATCCCAGCCTTTGTCCACAGGTTGCGTGATCCTGAAATACGAACCGCAGCAAGCGCAATAAACAGCCGTCGCCATGCATTACGGGGTATAGCAATTCTACTTATCCAGTGAGTTCCACGGGGTGATCTCTCCGGGACCAACTAACACAAGACGGGTCTGATGACCCGGGGAGGAAATACCATGCGATTCATGATCATCGTCAAAGCCACCAAGGACTCGGAAGCCGGCGTCATGCCGGACGAGTCGCTTTTCGAAGAAATGGGCAAGTATCACGAGGAACTGGCCAAGGCCGGCATGCTGCTGGACGCCAGCGGTCTGCATCCAAGCACCGATGGATGGCGCATCCAGTATTCCGGCGACAAGCGCAGCTTCATCGACGGTCCCTTTGCGGAAACCAAGGAACTCGTCGCCGGCTACACGCTGATCCAGGCCGAATCGAGAGAGGAAGCGATCGAATGGACCAAACGCTTCCCCAACCCTTCTATCGACGGCAAGGAAGGCGAGATCGAGGTACGCCAGCTGTTCGAACTGGACGAGTTCGAATCCAGCGAGGCGATCGAACGCTTCCGCGAGCTGAAAAAGGAATCGAAACAGTAACGGTCTTGTGCTTCACCCAGACCATCGGTCAATGGAGGAAGATCATGAATACATCACGGACAACAGCCGCCGCCCACGCCATGCGCTCTGTGACACCATTCCTTACCTGCGCCGGCGCGGTTGACGCCATCGAATTCTACAAACAGGTATTCGATGCCAAAGAGCAGGCAAGACTGCTGGGGCCACAGGGAAAAGTCATGTACTCCAATCTGCAGATCGGCGATTCGGCCATCTGCGTGGTCGACGATTTCCCCGAGTATGGAGCCTTGGACCCCAGGGCCCTCAAGGGCACGCCGGTCATGATTCATCTCTATGTGGATGATGTCGACGCCGTCTTCGCCCGTACCGTCGATGCCGGCGCCAAGGTCAGAATGCCGGTCGAGGACATGTTCTGGGGCGACCGCTACGGGCAGCTGGAGGATCCGTTCGGCCACCTGTGGTCCATCGCCACGCATGTCCGCGAGGTGAGCGAGGAAGAGATGCGCCAGGCGATGCAGAAAATGGCCGATGATTCAGGTGACAATTGATCACCGATAACCACGGAGAAAGCATGCAATGAAATACCTGTGTCTGGTGTACCTGGACGAAAACCGGCTGGACGAGCTGCCCGACGAAGACTGCGTGGACTACGACGCCTCGATCCGGGAAAGCGGCCATTGCATTGCCTCGGAGGCGCTGGAGTCGGTACAGACAGCCACCACCGTCCGGGTGCGCAATGGCAAGGTGTCGGTTACCGACGGTCCTTTTGCGGAAACCAAGGAGCAGCTGGCCGGCTTTTACATGATCGAGGCGACCGATCTGAACGAAGCCATCCGGATCGCCTCCGGCATTCCTCCGGCACGGGTCGGCAGCATCGAGGTGCGGCCGGTCCGGCCCATCCGGGAAACCGTTGCCAAACAGCTGCGAGAAGGATCATAAACACCTCCACGGCTTGAGCGCGACCTGTAGGGCAACGGCGTTTTGCGTATATGGCCCGGTGCTTGGCCGGTACCGCTTACCGGCCAAGCACTGCCGACTGATATTCAGCCAGTAGCGCCGGGTCGTCTATGGAGCCGTGATGATGTAGCTGACGCCATTTGCCTTGCACCTTCCGGTAAATCCTGCTCGTTCTTATGGCAAGCTCAACCTGCATGCCATCCATACGGAAATAGCCTTTTTCCCGGCCGACGGCACAGAACATGTCATGAGAATCATGAATCGTGTAGTCGTAGAACTCGACATACACTTCAGCCTTCCCTTCGAATATCTTCGCGTATACCTCCTGTATCGCTTCCCAGCCTCGACACACGCCGCCTAGTGGATTGGACATCGAGGCCTCTTCCGTCCCAAGCCAATTCGACTGCATCAGCGCCAAGTCACGACCGTTGAACGCGCGATAAAACTCGACCAGAGCCTCAAACGGCGCCTTATTCATTTCAATTGTCTCTGTACCCGTAATCGGATTCGAAATAGCGTTCATATTGCCTCCTCCACATGGTTGTACATACAACTTTTTAGGCCAAAAAAATCACGACAACGTCTGGGCCACTTCCCGCAGATGGGCAACCAGCGACTTCATCTCATCTTCACCCAGATTGCCGCACATTTTCCGGTACAGGTCGTCACTGGTCTTTTCAAGAGCCGGCTGCAGGCGCTGTGCCTTGGAAGTAGGAACAACCCGTAACTCACGGCTGTCTTTCGCACCTGTCCTGGAGCGTTTCAGGTACCCCTTTTCCTGCAACGCGTCGACGAAGCGTGTCACCGTCGATTTATCCAGTCTTAGCTCGGCCGCTATTTCTTTATGTGAAATACCAGGGTCTGCCAGTACCAGCCTCAGCAAATAGGCATGCGCGGGTGACAGGCCGAATTCCTTAAACGCCTCCTCCCAGATCCGGTTCACTTTCCTCGTCAGGGCATTGACGTTGAAATACAGGCCGTTGAAATACAGGCATCGCTCGAACATGTCAGGAGTATACAAGCCAATTGGTTGTATATGCAACCAATTGGCTTCGTAACATATGGATATCTCCAGTGGTTCAGTTTTTTTGTTGTACAAGGAAAAGTCAGGTCTCGATCCTCCAGTAATTGGCCAAATCCGCTTTTATCCCGAGCCGTGGCAGAACCTCACGCGGGTTGAAGCCGATTTCCTCATGCATGGCAGCCACAACTGTCCTGGCACTTTCCATGCTTGCGTCACTCTCCCATTCGACAACGGTGACGAAGTTGAACTCACCGGGCCCGCTCGTCTGCTCCAAAACCAGATCTTGCAGGAATCCTGGTAGCGTTTTGAGAAGTTTGTGTGTCATTTCGACCTTGGAAAGAAATTCGTCGCGGACATGCTCGGGGACAATGAATTTGTCCACACGATAAATATGTCCCGACGGGTTACGCTCAAACGCGGTCATGTGCATCTCCCTGGCTGTTTGTAGTTCGGTGAAAGCCATGCTAGAACCTCAACATAACTTGAGGTCAAGGGCGATTTTCATGAAGCACACGGACGACGCGGATATCCACAAAAGCCTATCCGTAGGTGAGGTAGCGACCCGCAGCGGTGTGACGGTCTCGACCATTCATTTCTATGAAGCCAAGGGCCTGATCAAGGGCAAGCGTAATGCAGGGAATCATCGGCGTTATCCACGCGAGGTCCTGCGCCGGGTCGCCATCATCAAAGTAGCCCAGCGCGCGGGGATTCCTCTCAAGGAGATTGCCGCGGCCCTGGATACGCTGCCCGACGAGCGGACACCGACAAAAAAGGACTGGGCCACGCTGTCATCCAGGTGGAAGGCCGATCTGGACGAACGGATCAGGCACCTGACCCAGTTGCGCGATCAGCTCACAAGCTGTATCGGCTGTGGATGCCTGTCCATCACCGATTGCCCCTTGCGCAACCCGCACGACAAATTGGCTGAACAGGGGTCGGGAGCGAGATTGCTCGACAACGACTAGCGATCGGGGTGCACCACTGCGTACGCGGTTAGCGGTCATGCCTCGCGGCGAATATCACCGAGGCCGGCACGCCGCTTTTGGGGTGTACGGGTTCACGGATTTCCACCAGCCTGAATCCGTTATCCGTAAACAATCTCTCCCAGCTCTCCAGGGTTCTGAAATACCAGGGCGCCGGATCGGTGAATTCATTACCGAAACCGGCCCAGGACCCTTCCCGCCAGCCATCCTCGTAAGGCTGGTCGCCGCAGGCCGTGATTGGATGCAGCGTCTGCACGATGAACACACCGTTGTTCGCCAGCAGGGAAGGCACGGCCCGGAAAACCGCTTCTACCGATTCTTTCCCGAGCAGGGAAAAGTTGCACACTACCGCATCGACCGGAACCCGCAGCCCGACGCTGGCCAGGTCCTCGTAGGCAACCACCCGGAAGTCCCCGCCGCCCGCCCGGTTCGCGGCTTCGACAAGCCCGGGTACGACATCGACGCCGGTAACCCGGATGTTGTGGGCCGCCAGTTCGCGGGCCAGCCAGCCTTCACCGCAGCCCACGTCAAGCACGGAACCCGGGCACTGGCTCAGCACCGCATCGACGATCGCTTGATCCGTAACCGCGCGGCGGCTCTCGATCTGTCCTTCGCGCACGGCCGTGACCCATGCATCGGCATTGCCATGCCAGGAGCGGACAATATGTTCGTCAGTCAATGCACTCATCGTCATATCAACCTGCACTGGTTGCCGAAACGGTCACGAATGCGCATTGGCCATATCCCGGCCGCAGGGGCTCGATGTCGCGCGTCTCGGTCAGCGGATGCGCCAGTGTCTGTCCCCAGGCGTTGATTGAAAACCCCGCTTCGCGCAGAAGAGCGGCTACTTCGTCCGCGGAATAAAACGTGGCCTCCCGGTAAAACACATTCTCTTCCTGGTGCGCCTGATAGTCGCGTCCCATGCTGCTTTCCCTGTCTATGAAACCGATCACCAGGCGACCGCCCGGTTTCAGCGCCCTGCGCACCTCGGCAAGCATTCTGGCAGGAGAATCCACGAAACAGATGGTGGTCACCACCAGGGCATGGTCGAAACAGGCGTCGGGGAAAGGCAGATCTTCAGCTACACCCTCCACGGCTTCTATGCCGCGTTCAGCGGCATAGGCGAGCATCGACCGGGAGGGATCCACACCCACCTGCACGCCCAGCGGCGCGGCGAACCGGCCGCTGCCGACACCGATCTCGATGCCCCGCCCCGTCCAGGGGACGAACGGCCGCAGGGCGAGCAGTTCCGAGATATAGGCGGCCTGGTGCTTTTCGAACCACGCCTCATAGCGCTGATGATGCATCTCGAAAGGAGCGGCTCTAGGCATGGGACAACAGCTCCCGCAGTGTGTCGACGAACCGGCGGTTGTCCTCCGGCAACGCCGTGGTGACGCGCATAAAGCCGGCGCCAAGATGCGGATCGTTGAGCGGCTTTACGAGGATGTTCCGGGCCTTCAACGCTTCGGCAAGCACCGCCGCATCGTGCGGCGCGAAATCGGCGAGAAAGAAATAGGTCTGCGTGGGGTAAGTGCGCACGCCCAGGGCGCGCAGCTCGCCGGCAAGCGAGTTCGCCCACGCGTGCAATTGGGCGGCACGGGCATGGATCTTGTCCTCGTGGCGCAGCGTCGCAATGGCCGCCGCCTGGCTGGGACGGGCGAGCGGATAGGCGTCGTTATGACCGTTCAGGTCATCGGCAATCGATTCGGGCAGAATGGCGTAGCCGACCCGGAAGCCCGCCAGGCTGTGGGCCTTGGACAAGGTGCGGGTTACCAGCAGGTTGGGATAATCGAGCACCAGGCGGGCGACGGACTCGCCGGCCAGACCGATGAACGCCTCGTCGACCAGAAAGTACGTCTCCGGGTAACGGCGCAACAGCCCGGGCAAGGGCGTCATGTCGAAGATACCGCCATTGGGATTGTTCGGGTTCACGATCATCGCGAGCGTTGTACCGTCCGGAATCTCCAGGCGGCCGAGATCGAAGGCGAAGTCCTGTTCGGGAAGCAGCCGGGTTTCCGTGTAGTGCCGGGCGATCTCGGGGAAAAGCACATAGGTCGGCGTCAGCAGGTGAACCTGCTCGCCGAAACGATCGAAAAGCTGGCGCAGGATCAGTTCGGAACCCGCGTTGATATGGATGAGCCGTTCGGGAACGCCGACCTGCTCGCTGATGAGCCCACGCAATGGGGCCGAATAGGCCTCCGTGTAGTAATTGCTGCGAGGCACCTCGGCCTGCGCGGCGGCGACGGCCTCATCGATCGGCGGCA
>JARRKE010000134.1 GCA_037388465.1 Gammaproteobacteria bacterium | reverse complement strand
ACCGCCACCGAGCTGCCGCCGGGGACGCATCTGGCCATGCAGGCGGCGCTGCAGCCCTACGTGGACAACGCCATTTCCAAGACCATCAACATCCCGCGCGACTTCCCCTTCGAAGCGTTTCGCGACATCTACCATCAGGCCTACGATCTGGGGCTCAAGGGGGTCACCACCTTCCGGCCCAATCCGGTCACCGGCGAGGTATTGAGCGCAGGCAGCACCCAGCGCTGCTGCACTCTGCCCGAGGAATCCGAGGCCGGGCCGGCCTGAGCGGCAAACCTACCCGCAGCAGGGTTAAAACCGCGCGTTTCCCGCCGCGGTGATACACTTTATTTTCTACATAACAGAAAACGTACGGAGTTGAGCAAATGCCGAAGTATCGTTCCCATACCACCACGCATGGCCGCAATATGGCCGGGGCCCGCGCCCTGTGGCGTGCCACGGGCATGAAGGATGCGGACTTCGATAAGCCGATTATCGCCATCGCCAACTCCTTCACCCAGTTCGTCCCGGGGCATGTGCACCTCAAGGACCTGGGCCAGATGGTTGCGCGCGAGATCGAGGACGCCGGCGGGGTGGCCAAGGAATTCAACACCATCGCCGTGGACGACGGCATCGCCATGGGTCACGGCGGCATGCTGTATTCGCTGCCCTCCCGCGACCTGATCGCCGACTCCGTGGAATACATGGTCAATGCGCACTGCGCCGACGCGCTGGTGTGCATCTCCAACTGCGACAAGATCACCCCCGGCATGCTGATGGCGGCGATGCGCCTCAACATTCCCACCGTGTTCGTGTCCGGCGGCCCCATGGAGGCCGGCAAGGTGATCGCCAAAACCCAGGGCAGCGAGCAGGTGGTTCATCTCGACCTGATCGACGCCATGGTCGCCGCGGCCGACAGCCACAACAGCGACGAGCAGGTGGCCGAGCTCGAGCGCTCCGCCTGCCCGACCTGCGGCTCCTGTTCCGGCATGTTCACCGCCAACTCCATGAACTGCCTGACCGAGGCGCTGGGTCTGTCGCTGCCGGGCAACGGATCGCTGCTGGCCACCCACGCCGACCGCAAGGCGCTGTTCCTCAAGGCCGGACGGTTGATCGTGGACCTCGCCAAGCGCTACTACGAGCAGGACGACGAGCGTGTGCTGCCGCGCAACATCGCCGGTTTCGACGCCTTCGAGAACGCCATGAGCCTGGATATCGCCATGGGCGGCTCGACCAATACCGTGCTGCACCTGCTGGCGGCCGCGCAGGAGGCCAAGGTGGACTTCACCATGCAGGACATCGACCGCCTCTCGCGCCGCGTGCCCAACCTGTGCAAGGTTGCGCCCTCCAGCCAGTTCCACATGGAAGACGTGCACCGCGCCGGCGGCATCATGGCCATCCTCGGCGAGCTCGACCGCGGCGGGCTGATTCACCGCGACGTGCCCACCGTGCACAGCGACACGCTGGGCGAGGCCGTCGAGCATTGGGACGTGCGCCGCGCGGCCGAGGCCGAGCGTGCGCTGTATTACGCCGCCCCGGGCGGTGTGCCGAGCCAGGTGGCTTTCAGCCAGGATGCGCGCTGGAGCGACCTGGATCTGGACCGCGAGCAGGGCTGCATCCGCGACATCGAGCACGCCTATTCCAAGGACGGCGGCCTCGCCGTGCTGTACGGCAACCTGGCCGAGGACGGCTGCATCGTGAAGACCGCCGGCGTGGACCAGAGCAATCTGGTGTTCGAGGGGCCGGCGCGCATCTTCGAATCCCAGGACGCCGCCGTCGAAGGCATCCTCAACGACGAGGTCCAGCCGGGCGACGTGGTGCTCATCCGCTACGAGGGGCCCAAGGGCGGGCCGGGCATGCAGGAAATGCTCTATCCGACCAGCTACCTGAAGTCCAAGGGGCTGGGCAAGGCCTGCGCCCTGATCACCGACGGCCGCTTCTCGGGCGGCACCTCCGGGCTGTCGATCGGCCACGCCTCGCCGGAGGCCGCCGAGGGCGGCAATATCGGCCTGGTGGAGGAGGGCGACATGATCGCCATCGACATCCCGCATCGCTGCATCGAGATCAAGATCAGCGACGAGGAACTGGCGGCGCGCCGCGAACGCATGATCGAACGCGGCAGCGACGCCTGGAAGCCGGTGGACCGCGACCGTCCGGTCAGCGCCGCGCTGCGCGCCTACGCCGCCATGACCACCTCGGCCGCGCGCGGCGCGGTGCGCGACGTCACCCAGGTGGAGCGCTGAGCCGAGCCTGATCCGGGCACCGGCGCCAACGATACCGAGCGCGGATGTCTTACCGGCACACCCAGGTCGCAACCGTCTTGCTGGTCGTGCTGGGCGCCGGGCTGCTTGCGGCGCTGTACGCCGCGGCCAGGACACACTGGAGCCCGGTGATGCTGGTAGTGCTGGCGGTGTTGGCCGGCGTGGTGTTGCTGTTTCACTCCCTCACCATCGAGCAGGAAGGACGCTGGCTTATCGCGCGTTTCGGTTCCGGCCCGATCCGCTTCCGCTTCGACCTGGACGAAGTGGTTTCCGCCAAACCGGTGCGCAACCGCTGGTGGTACGGCTGGGGCATTCATCTCACCCCGGACGGCTGGCTGTACAACGTGTCCGGCCTGGAGGCGGTGGAGCTCGTGTTCGGCTCCGGCAGGCGGGTGCGGCTGGGTACCGACGAACCTGCGCGGCTGGCCGCCGTGGTCAATAATCACGCGCACGCATCGTAGTGATTGTCGCAAGCGGGAAACAATCAAGGGAATAGAATGGCGTCTCAGCCGTCCTTCTCCCCGGGCGCGCAAAAAACGCCCACGCGTGGCGGGACTGTCATGCGCGCCTTTAAATCCATACATTCAAAGCGTACAGGTGTTTGTAATGAAAAAAGCGATTGCTTGGGTAGGGCTGTTGTTCGTGCTGGGCTTCGTCCGGCCTGCCATGGCCCAGGATGCGCTGCCCCAGTTCCCGGGCATCAAAACCATTCCCGTCCTTGAAGATCCGCAGTGGGCCGAATATTTCCGTGCGCATCAGCCCGTCAAGGTGGTCTTCGGCGTGAGCGATCCCAAGGCCCAGCTGCAGGAGTCCCTCACCAATGCCGCGCTGATCATCCGCGATCTCAAGGCCAACAAGGTCAAATACAAGATTCAGTTCGTGCTGTACGGCAATGCCGTGCTGGCGGCCGATTCCTTCGGCCAGAAATACGCGTCCTACTCCGACCTCATGCAATCGCTGCACGCTCAGGGCGTGGAATTCCGGGTCTGCTACAACTCGCTGTACAGCCTGCACAAGGATCCTTCCGACGTGTATTCGTACATGAAGGTCATTCCCGCCGGCAT
>JARRKE010000133.1 GCA_037388465.1 Gammaproteobacteria bacterium | reverse complement strand
GGGTCGAACTTCGGCGGCGTGGCCTTCCCGTTTCTGGAGGCCAAGGCCGGCGGCAAAGACATCCGCCTGGTCGCGGTGGAACCCGCTTCCTGCCCGACGCTCACCCGCGGCCACTATGCCTACGACTTCGGCGACTCCGTCGGCCTCACGCCGCTGATGCTGATGTACACCCTGGGCCACGACTTCGTGCCGCCCGGCATTCATGCCGGCGGGCTGCGCTACCACGGCGACTCGCCGCTGGTCAGCCAGCTGCACAAGGAAGGCATCGTGGAGGCGGTGGCGGTGCAGCAGCTGGCCACCTTCGAGGCGGGCGTCGCCTTCGCCCAGGCCGAGGGCATCATCCCGGCACCTGAATCCAACCACGCCATCGCGGCCTGCATCGACGAGGCCCGGCGCTGCAAGGAGAGCGGCGAGGCCAAGACCCTGTTCTTCAATCTCTCCGGTCACGGTCATTTCGACATGGCCGCCTATGACAGGTACTTCGCCGGCGAGCTGGAGGACTTCGAGTATCCCGCCGAGGCCATCGACGACGCCCTGCACCACCTGCCCAAGGTGGCCGGCCAGTAGGCCGGAAGTGCCCGGCCGGGACAGCCCCGGCCGGGCTTTCAATCGCTCATGGAAACACTGCCGGATTATCTGGAAGCGGGGCTGTGCATCGTCTCGGTGGGACTCAACCCCTCCGTCAACTCGGTGCGTGCCGGCTTTTATTTCGCCACCCCCCAGAACCGCTTCTGGCGGGCGTTGAATGCCTCCGGGCTGGTCGACGAACCGCTGACGCCGGGTGTGGACGCGATGCAGACCCTCTTCGAGCGTTACCGCATCGGGTTCACCGACGTGGTGAAACGGCCCTCACGCTCGGGTTCCGTGCTGCGTGCCGCCGACTACCGCGAATGGGCGCCGCGCCTGCGCGACAAGCTGCTGGCCTGCCGGCCACGCATCGTCTGGTTCCACGGCAAGCAGGCCTACGGGCACTATCTGCGTTATGCCCAGAATGCCAGGTCGGAAGGCGAGTGGGGCCTGCAGCCCGAAACGGTGGGGGAGGCAGCCGTGTTCGTCACCCCCAACCCCAGCCCGGCCAACGCGGCCTTCTCGCTGGAGGTGATCACCGGGTACTACAACGAACTGGCTACGCTGCGCGCCCAGCGTTGTGAGGCGTAAGGGGTCAGGAGTGAGGCAAAGAAGACCGTTTCTTTACTCCTCACCCCTTACCCCTCACCTTTTTTCCAGCTTTGACGCCCAGCTTGGGCGCCAGGAAGCGGCCGGTGTGTGAGGCGGTGACGCCGGCGACCTCTTCCGGGGTGCCGGTGGCGATGATGGTGCCGCCACCCGCGCCGCCCTCGGGGCCGAGGTCGATGATCCAGTCGGCGGTCTTGATCACGTCCAGGTTGTGCTCGATGACGACGATGGTGTTGCCCTGGTCGCGCAGGTGGTGCAGCACACGCAGCAGTTGATCCACGTCGTGGAAGTGCAGGCCGGTGGTCGGCTCGTCGAGGATGTACAGGGTGCGGCCGGTGGCGCGCTTGGACAGCTCGCGCGCCAGCTTCACGCGTTGCGCCTCGCCGCCGGAGAGCGTGGTCGCGTTCTGCCCCAGGGTGATGTAGGACAGGCCCACGTCCAGCAGGGTCTGCAGCTTGTTGCGCACCGCGGGCACGGCGTCGAAGAACGCCAGCGCCTCCTCGACGTTCATCTCCAGCACTTCGTGGATGTTCTTGCCCTTGTAGTGGATGTCCAGGGTCTCGCGGTTGTAGCGCTTGCCCTTGCACACGTCGCAGGGCACGTAGATGTCGGGCAGAAAGTGCATCTCCACCTTGATCACGCCGTCGCCCTGGCAGGCCTCGCAGCGTCCGCCCTTGACGTTGAAGCTGAAGCGGCCCGGGTTGTAGCCGCGCGAGCGGGCCTCCTGGGTGCCGGCGAACAGCTCGCGGATCGGCGTGAACAGCCCGGTATAGGTAGCCGGGTTGGAGCGTGGCGTGCGTCCGATCGGGCTCTGGTCGATGTCCACCACCTTGTCGATGTGCTTCAGGCCGTCGACCCCGTCGCAGGGTGCGACCTCTCTGCCGGAGTCGTGCAGGTGGCGCGCCAGTAGCGGATACAGGGTGTCGTTGACCAGGGTGGACTTGCCGGACCCCGACACGCCGGTGACGCAGGTGAGCAGGCCGAGCGGGAAGGCCGCATCCACCTCCTTGAGGTTGTTGCCGCTGGCGCCGCGCAGCACCAGCTCGCGCTTGGCATCGCGTGGCGTGCGCTTTTTGGGGACCTCGATGCGGCGCTTGCCGGACAGGTACTGGCCGGTCAGCGAGGCGGTGTCCGCCTGGATGTCGGCGGGCGTGCCTTCCGCTACGACGCGGCCGCCGTGGGTGCCAGCCCCGGGGCCGATGTCGACTACGTGATCGGCGGTGAGGATGGCGTCCTCGTCGTGCTCGACCACGATGACGGTGTTGCCCAGGTCGCGCAGGTGGGTGAGGGTGGCCAGCAGCCGGTCGTTGTCGCGCTGGTGCAGGCCGATGGACGGCTCGTCCAGCACGTACATCACGCCCACCAGGCCGGCGCCGATCTGCGAGGCCAGCCGGATGCGCTGGGCCTCGCCGCCCGACAGGGTGTCGGCGCTGCGGTTCAGGGACAGGTAGTCCAGCCCCACGTTGACCAGGAACTGCAGGCGCAGCACGATCTCGCGCAGGATGCGCGCGGCGATCTCGCCGCGGCTGCCGGTCAGTTTCAGGTTGTCGAAAAACGCCAGCGCCTCGCCGATGGGCAGGGCGGTCAGGTCCGGCAGGTTGTGCTTGCCGATGAAAACATGCCGCGCCTGGGTATTGAGGCGGGTGCCGTGGCAGGAGGGGCAGGAACGGGTGGACAGGTAGCGCGCCAGCTCCTCGCGCACCGCCATGGAATCGGTCTCGTGATAGCGGCGCTGCATGTTGGGCAGGATGCCCTCGAACGGGTGTTCGCGCAGGGTGACGTCACCGCGCTCGTTGAGGAAGCGGAACTGGATCTTCTCGTCCCCGCTGCCGTACAGGATCACCTGGCGGTGCTTTTCGTCCAGGTCCTCGAACGGCGTTTCCACGTCGAAACCGTAGTGCTCGGCCAGGGAGGTGACCATCTGGAAATACCAGGCGTTGCGGCGGTCCCAGCCGCGCACCGCGCCGCCCGCCAGGCTCACGTGCGGATTGGCCACCACCCGGTGCGGGTCGAAGAACTGCTCCACGCCCAGGCCGTCGCAGGCCGGGCAGGCGCCCACCGCGCACCTTGAAGCGGTCCACCACCACCTCGACGGTGTGCTTGCGCTTGGGATCGAGCTTGGGCAGGTCGTCCAGCTCGTACACCGTGGCGTCGATGCGCACCCGCAAAAAGCCCTGCGCGCGCAGCTGCTCGAATATCTGCTGGTGCTCGCCCTTGCGCTCGCGGATCAGCGGCGCCAGCAGCAGCAGGCGGGTGTCCGCCGGCAGGGCCAGCACCTGGTCTACCATCTGGCTGATGGTCTGCGCCTCCAGGGGGATGTCGTGGTCCGGGCAGCGCGGCGTGCCGGCGCGTGCGAACAGCAGGCGCAGGTAATCGTAGATCTCGGTGATGGTGCCGACCGTCGAGCGCGGATTGTGCGAGGTCGTCTTCTGCTCGATGGAAATGGCAGGGGACAGCCCCTCGATGTGGTCCACATCGGGCTTTTCCATCATGGCCAGGAACTGCCGGGCATAGGCCGACAGCGACTCCACGTAGCGGCGCTGACCCTCGGCGAACAGCGTGTCGAACGCCAGGGAGGACTTGCCCGAGCCCGACAGGCCGGTGATGACGATGAGCTTCTCGCGCGGCAGGTCCAGATCCACGTCCTTCAGGTTGTGGGTGCGCGCGCCGCGAATGCGGATGGTGTCCATTTCAAACCTCGAAAACAGCAGAACAGGACATTCTATTCCCAGCGGGGAGGGGGGTACAAATTGGGGGTTGGTATTTGTTTTATGCGCTGAATCCGGTTGGTTGGACGGGTGGTATTGTTTCGCACGCTTTCGAGCTGGGATTTTTTTGTCTGACGCTTGTTGATGCGTGCGAGTCCCTTTGTTCGGCGCATCCCTACGCCTCACCCCTTCGGGGCTTGCGCGATAAATCGCTCCTGGCGATTTATTCATTGCTCGCCCAAAGAAAGGAGATGAAAGACCA
Source organism: Gammaproteobacteria bacterium (assembly GCA_037388465.1). Lineage (NCBI taxonomy): Bacteria > Pseudomonadati > Pseudomonadota > Gammaproteobacteria > Gammaproteobacteria bacterium. The sequence goes on along the minus strand of JARRKE010000133.1, from coordinate 236 downwards.
ATCCGCCTGGAGCGGATTGGGACGACGAATGTCGCCTGAAAGGCCTGCGCCAGGGATGGCGCAGGTCAAATGCGCCCCCACCGCCTTGGCCCTGCGGGCTCCCCTCGCCACCGCTGTCTTGCGACGGGTCGGTTCGACACGACGTCCTCGGCAACTGCTCCTGCGTTGCTCTACCTCCTGCATCCATGCAGTCGTGTCGTGACGAACCTCAGCCCGGCGTCCCTGCCGGGCTGACC
>JARRKE010000132.1 GCA_037388465.1 Gammaproteobacteria bacterium | reverse complement strand
CATCGCTGCTTTCTCGCTCGTCCAGCTCTGTATAGCCCCAGCCTGCTCCCGTTACTGATGCGCGATGGCCTTCACGTGATTTCAGGACAACCCTGGCGCCTGGCGACTTCTCTACTCGTCCAGGATGGCGGTTGGGGCGGCACCGTCTTCAATCTCATCGGACTACTCGCGATCGGCCCGCTCGCGGAGTCGCTGCTCGGCCGGCAGCTCTGGGCAGCGGTCGCAGGCATCTCCGTCATCCTTACGCAGATTGTCGCGCTCTCCTGGCAACCCATCGGTGCGGGCAACTCCATCCTCGACTTCGGCCTGGCCGGTGCGGTATGCGCCACCTGCCTTATGAGCCGTTCGGTCCGCCAGGCCCTGATACCCGCCGTTGGTGCTTGTACCTGTTTCGTGCTTCTGGTTTTCATGCGAGACATTCATGGCGTTGCCGGCGTAATCGGCGCACTCGCCGCATTGGTGTTTCTGTTTTTCGCCAAACGGGGCAAACAGGCAGTGGATGCCTGACAAGTGCACCGGGCAGAGGAACGATGAAGTCGTCACCGGGAAAAACCCCTGTTCAGGGAGGATATGGCTAACCGCGTCGGACATCGCTGCGTAGCCAGGATGCCGGCTGGCGCATAGATACTTAAGTAATCGCTTGACTTTCTGCGTGGCTGGTTCTAACTTAAGTAAATGCTTGAGTATTCGGAACAGCTTGATTTGGCCTTTCACGCGCTCGCAGACGCAACGCGGCGGGGGATTCTCGATCGTCTATCAAGAGGGCCAGCCTCGGTGAGCGAGCTGGCACAGCCTTACGACATGTCCCTCGCTGCCATCCATCAGCACGTCCAAGTGCTCGAGGCCAGCGGCCTCGTCGTGACGGAAAAACACGGCCGCACACGCGAATGCCGGATTTCCGCTGAGGCCGTCATGCGTGTCGAAGGTTGGCTGAACGAACGCCGCCAGCTCTGGGAAAGCCGCTTCGATCGGCTCGGCAAATTGCTCGAAAGCGGACCTTCGGATCCAACGGGTGGAGGAGACAATCCATGAAGGAAGTACCTTTTTTCCACGGCACCTTCACACTGAATCGCGTGTGGTCGGCATCGCCGGAAAAAGTATTCGCCGCATGGTCCGATCCGGAGGTGAAAGCCCGGTGGTTCACCGGACCGGAGGACCGATGGACTCTGCTGCGCCGGTCGATGGAGTTTCGTGTTGGCGGCGAGGAGGTACTGGAAGGACGCTTCGAGGAGAGCGGTCTGGTGACGCTCTACGAGGCCCGCTTCCACGCGATCGAACCGGCTCGGCGCCTCGTCTATGCCTATGATCTACATCTCTCGGGGCGTTTCCATTCGGTCACCCTGTCGAGCCTGGAACTCGGTGCAGAAGGAACGGGGACCCGTTTGTCCTACACCGAGCAGATCGTGTTTCTGGATGGCAAGGACGGCACCGACGACCGTCGCCACGGTACTGAATTTCAGTTCGAAATGATCGAAGCAACCCTTGGATTGACCGGAGCTGCGCAATGACGCTTGCACTGTACGGGCACCCGTTTGCCTCGTTCGTTTGGAAACCGCTGATTGCACTCTACGAGCGCGGCGTGGCCTTCGAATTTCGGATGCTCGATGCCGATCATCCCGAGAACCAGGTCCGGATTGTCGACCTTTCGCCCACGGGGCAATTCCCCGCGCTGATCGACGGGGACAGGGAAATCACGCAAAGCAACGCCATTATCGAATATCTCGATCTGTTTCATGGGAACGCTGCGCCCATGGTGCCGAACGATCCGCGTGATGCTTTGGATGCGCGCATGTTTGCCGACGTATTCGACGACTATGTTCATGCGCCGATGCAACGCATTGTCGGCGATGCCTTGCGGGGTGAAGATGAGCGCGACCCGTACGGCGTCCGTGACGCGCACGACATGCTGGATCAAAGCTACGCCTGGCTGGAGCGGCGCCTGCAAGAAAAGGAATGGGCGGCTTGCGGCCGATTCACGATTGCCGATTGCGCTGCAGCACCAGCACTTTTCTATGCCGACTGGGTTCATCCCATCGGCGAACGTCATGCTGCCCTGGCTGGGTACAGGGCACGGCTTCTGGCTCGTCCCTCAGTGGCAAGGGTCGTCGACGAGGCCCGCCCCTATCGCAGCTTCTTTCCGCTGGGAGCACCCGACAGAGACTAGCTTCGGCGAAGTTCCTGAAGAGCGCCGGCTGGTTTGCCCTCACGCATTCCGAACTGACGAAAAACCGGGTCAATGTTAAGCAGGGGCGATAACACGACCCTTCACGCCTTACACCTGACGCCTCACCATCCCGATCAGGCCGGCTCGCGCGCGGCGGCGGCGTATTCGATCTGCACGTCCTCGTAAAAGCCCAGCATCTGTTTTGCGAGGGCCTCATCGCTCCATTCCTGCGCCCATTCCAGGGCCTCCTGTGCCAGCCGCTGGCGCAGATTGCGGTCTGACAGGATGCGCACGCACTTCATGGCGAAGTCGTTGAGGTCTTCCTCGGCCACTAGCGCGCCCTTGCCTGCGTCGAGGATGTCGTGGGTCCCGAGCACGGCGGTTGAGACCACCGGCGTGCCGCAGGCCATGGCTTCCAGCAGCACCAGGCCCTGGGTTTCGGTGCGCGAGGCGAAGATGAAGGCGTCGCCGGCGCGGTAACAGTCGGGCAGCTGCTCGCGTTTCATGTAACCGACGAAGTGCACCACGTCGTCGAGTTCCAGTTCCTGCGTCATCTGCTTGATGTGTTTCAGGGCCGGGCCTTCGCCGGCGATGATGACCGCCAGTTCGGGCACCTGGGCCACCACCCGCGTCAGGGTCTTGAGCAGGAAGTCGATGTTCTTTTCGAATGCGATACGCCCCACGTGTACCAGCACCGGCTGGTCGGGATCGATTTCCAGGCGTTTGCGCATAGCCTGTCCGTCACCCTGGGCGAAGGCCTCCAGCTCGATGCCGGTGGGCAGGATGACCTCGCGGGTGGTGACGCCGTAGTCGCGCAGCACCTCCAGCATGGCGCGCGACGGCACCACTACGCCGTCCACCTGGTTGCACTGGCGGGCAGAAAAACGCCGTGCCAGGAAGCGCATCATGCGTTTCGGGACGAACGGCAGGTAGTGGAACAGGTATTCTTCGAAAAAGGTGTGGTAGGTCTCGACCTTGGGGATACCCAGACGGCGTGCCAGCCACAGGCCCAGGTAGTGGGCGCGGAACGGTGTCTGGATGTGGATCAGGTCGAATTCCTGTTTGCGCAGCTGTGGCAGCAGGTCGCGCACCGCGCCGGCCTTCATGAGCCCGATGAGGGTGACCTGGTGCCCGAGTTCGATAAAGGCCTTGCGGAAGGTGGCGATGGAGGTGGAGACGCCGTTCACACGCGGGAAATACACGTCGCTGATCATCAGTATCTTCACCGCGCCTGCCCCCGAATATGACGTTTTGTGCGGTAGCATATGTACTTCCTGTGACACTAAAGTGAACACCCCGCGAATATCCCATGTTGCACCAGGACGTATTCCAGATAGCCACGACCGGCCGCGGCACGCAGGAAATCACCGATCGCATCGGCCGTATCGTGCAGGACAGCGACATCCGCACCGGCCTGTGCCAGGTGTTCGTGCACCATACCAGTGCCTCGTTAATCCTGTGCGAAAACGCCGACCCCACTGTGCGGCGCGATCTGGAGGCCTTCATGCAGCGGGTGGCGCCGGACGGCGATCCGTTGTTCCTGCATCAGGACGAGGGGCCGGATGACATGCCTGCGCATGTCCGGACCATCCTCACCCAGACCGACCTGATGCTGCCGGTCACAGCCGGGCGGCTGGCGTTGGGCACCTGGCAGGGGGTGTATTTGTGGGAGCATCGCACCCATCCGCACACGCGGCGGGTGACCGTGACGGTTTTCGGCGACTAGCCATTGGTTCATATGACACGCATCACCTGCCTGACTTTCGACCTCGACGACACGCTGTGGCTCTGCGCCCCGGTCATCGAGCGCGCGGAGCAGCGTTTTTACCGCTGGCTGCAGGAGCGCTATCCGAGGATCACCGGGCGCTACGACTTCGACGCGCTGATCGAGCACCGCAAGGCCTATATGCAGGCTTTTCCCGAGCTGCATCACGATCTCACCCGGTTGCGTAAGGCGTGGATCGGTGTGCTGGGCGCGGAGGCCGGTTACGGCGACGAGCCGGTGGAAGAGGGGTTCCGGACCTTCTGGCTGGCGCGCAACGAGGTCGAGCCGTTCGAGGAGGCCCTGGCGGCGCTCGCCACGTTGTCGGTCGACTACACCATTGGCGCGATCACCAACGGCAATGCCGACGTGCATACCATCGGCATCGGGCATTATTTCGACTTCGTGGTGACCAGCGCCTCGGCCGGCGCGGCCAAGCCGCACCCCGATATCTTCGATGCCGCGGTGCTGGCTGCCGGCGTTTCGGCCGATGCCATGGTGCACGTCGGTGACGACCCCGTGCGCGATGTGCGCGGCGCGCAGGAGGCCGGGCTGCGCGCGATATGGGTCAATACCCATGCCCAGTCGTGGCCGGGCGGTCCGGATCCTGACGCCGAGATCCGTCATATGGGGGAGCTGGAAAGCGTCCTCGCGCGCCTAGCAGGCTGATGTTGTCTACTCATGCGGCACGATAGGGCGTCAAAATCAGGCTCAAAATGCTCATTTACGACATGTAAACTGCGCTTTTTCGCCCAATTCTTCCTTCTCTCGCACTCGCCTGAGCGACAACAACAGCCTGCTACCTGCTAGCCTGAGAAAGTACATGTCCCGCCAACACGAAGAAATCATCGCCGGCCTGCATGCCGTGCAGTCCGCGCTCAGCCACGATCCCGCCTCGGTGCTCGAACTCTGGGTCGATGCGGGGCGCCGCGATAACCGGCTCAATGAGCTCGTGCAGCTGGCCGGGAC
>JARRKE010000131.1 GCA_037388465.1 Gammaproteobacteria bacterium | reverse complement strand
TCTCATCCCGTGTCATCGCGTGCTCAGACAAAACGGCGACCTGGGCGGCTATCACTGGGGCGAGGCGCGCAAACATGCCATACTGGCCTGGGAAGCCGCCAGACATGAACAGTGACCTCCACTACCGTTCGCCCCGCCCGTTCCAACGACCTTGACGCTCTGAATACGGTGATCGAACGCGCCGTCATGAGCTGGGATTTGCCGGAACGCGTCAAGCGGCTGTCGCTGCCGGTCTACCGTTATTCGGCATTCGACCTGGATGCCCTGGAGGTGAGGGTCGCCGAGACGGACGACGGCGATGTAGTCGGTGTCGCCGCCTGGGAGGAAGCCGAAACGAAGGACGCACCCGGCGGACTGCACGGCCTGTTACTGCATGGGATCTACGTCGATCCGCAATGGCATCACCAGGGTATCGGCACGCGACTGTTCAAAGCCGCCGAGCAGGCGGCGCAGGATCATGGATTCGATGGCGTGCTGGTCAAGGCGCAGGCCGGCGCCGAGGGCTTTTTCGCCGCCTGCGGGCTGGAGCGACTGGCGGTGGAAAATCCTGAACGGGATTATGCGTACCGCTACTGGAAACGGACGAATGCCTGAACGGCATCCATTTCCGCCCCGCCGTCATCAGGCGGGAATCATTGAGTGCGCTGCCTGAACGCTGCCGGCGCGGACACGATCGTCCGGCGAAAGCTCCTTGGCCACCCGCTCCCGGTGACGCGCCGCATTGGGCACACCGAGTTCGGCGGCGATGGCGAACCATCTGTATGCCTCAACGTCGCTGCGTTCGACACCCTCCCCCATGGCGAAGCAACGGCCCAGATTGTTGGCCGCCTCACCATGTCCCTGTTCGGCGGCCAGGTGGTACCACTTGGCGGCCTGGTCGGCATCCTGAGGTAGACCTTCGCCCACGTCGTACAGATAGCCGATGCGGAACTGGGCCTGACTGTTGCCCGACTCGGCCGCCAGCCAGTACCAGCGCACCGCTTCGTTGGGGTCACGCGCCACACCCTGCCCTTCTTCGAACAGCACGGCGAGATTGAAGGCGGCATCCGCATATCCCTGCTCCGCCGCCTTGCGGTAATACTCCGCCGCGAGGGCCTGGTCCTGCTGCACCCCTTCGCCGTTATCCAGCAATACACCCAGGTTGTACTGCGAACGCACGTCGCCCTGATCGGCAAGCATCTGCCAGAGCTCGACCGCATGTTGGCGGTCGCCCTTTATCCAGGCAGCCAGGGCATCGGTAAAGTCGGTCATGTTTCAGCGGTCCGGTGCTGTCTTCATCTCATCGCCAGCATCAGGCGATTCAGGCGCGTCACGAAACCGGCCGGGTCCTCGAGCTGTCCGCCCTCGGCGAGCACGGACTGGTCGAACAGCACGCTGGCCCATTCCGAGAACACGGCATCATCCTGTTCGGCTTTCAACACCTCGATAAGGGGGTGGCCGGGATTGATCTCCAGCACCGGTTTGCCGACCGGCACGTCATGGCCCGCCTGTTTGAGCAGCTGCTGCATGTACAACGCCATATCGTGCTCGCCGAGCACGAGACAGACAGGAGAACTCTTGAGGCGATGCGAGACGCGCACGTCCTCGACCTTGTCGTCGAGCGTTTTTTTCAGGCGTTCCACCACATCCCGGGCGGCCTCCTCGCTTTCCGCCTGGGCCTGCTTTTCTTCCTCGCTGGCCGTTTCGTCGAGGTCCAGCTCGCCCTTGGCGATCGAGTGCAAGGATTTGCCGTCGAATTCGGCCAGATGAGCCATCATCCACTCATCCACCCGGTCGGACAGCAGCAGCACTTCGATGCCCTTGTCGCGGAACACCTCGAGGTGCGGGCTGCTGCTGGCCGCCGCATGCGAGTCGGCGGTGATGTAATAGATCTTGTCCTGTCCGGGCTGCATGCGCCCGATGTAATCGGCGAGCGACACCGTTTGCGCCGGGCCGTCGGATTTCGTCGTCGCGAAACGCAGCAGGCGGGCGATCTGCTCGCGGTTGGAAAAGTCCTCACCCGGGCCTTCCTTGAGGACGCGACCGAATTCGTCCCAGAACTGCTGGTACTTTTCGGGCTCCTTTTCCGCCATCTCTTCGAGCAGCCCCAGCACCTTTTTCACGGAACCCGCGCGCATGCTGTCGATAACGCGGTTGTTCTGCAGGATTTCGCGCGACACGTTCAGCGGCAGGTCGTTGGAATCGACCACGCCGCGAATGAAACGCAAATAGCGCGGCATCAACTGCTCGGCATCGTCCATGATGAACACGCGCTGCACGTACAGCTTCACCCCGTGCATGTGGTCGCGCTCCCAGAGATCGAACGGGGCATTGGCGGGGATGTAGAGCAGCGAGGTGTATTCGTGCCGCCCTTCGACCTTGAAATGCGTCCAGGCCAGCGGGTTCTCGAAATCGTGCGCCACGTGCTTGTAGAACGCCTGATACTCCTCGTCACTGATTTCGGTGCGGGGCCGCTGCCACAGGGCCGAGGCACGATTCACGGTCTCCCATTCACCGGTCGGCCCGCCCTTGTCGTCGCGTTCGGGCATGCGCACGGGCAGCGGGATGTGATCCGAATAACGGGTGATGATGCCCTTCAGGCGCCAGTCGTCGAGAAACTCGTCCTCTTCCGGCTTGAGATGCAGCATGACCTCGGTGCCGCGCGACGGGCGTTCGACGGTCTCGATCGTATAGCCGCTGACGCCGTCGGATTCCCACACCACACCGTGCTCCGCACCCAGGCCGGCGCGGCGGGTCTTCACCGTGATCCGATCGGCCACCATGAAGGCCGAGTAGAAACCAACGCCGAACTGGCCGATCAGCTTGGCGTCCTTGGCCTGGTCGCCGCTCAGCGACTGGAGGAAATCACGGGTACCCGACTTGGCGATGGTCCCGATGTTCTGGATCACCTCCTCGCGATTCATGCCGATACCGTTGTCGCGCACCGTCAGGGTACGGGCGTCGGCATCGTATTCCACCTGGATTTGCAGGTCGCTGTCGCCCTCGAACAGGGCATCGTCGGACAGGGCCTCGAAACGCAGCTTGTCGCAGGCGTCCGAAGCATTGGAGATGAGTTCGCGCAGGAAGATTTCCTTGTTGGAGTACAAGGAATGGATCATGAGGTGCAGCAGCTGGCTCACCTCGGTCTGGAACTGAAGATTTTCCTTATGGGCCTCTACGGTCATGGCAATAGTTATCGGATTATCCAAATGAAGCAATTCAAATGCGGACAGCCGTGGCAGTTTTCAAGGCGGGGCGTCAGCGCCGGTCCGTGCCGCAGCGCCAACAGGTGGTGAACTGGCCTTCCAGATGCTCCCCGCAGTTGGGACAGACCCAGGGCGAGGCATCGACCGGGGTCTGCAGCGTGTCGATCACCTCACGCGCCAGGGCCATGTCGCCATCGTCCAGCACCCAGACCTCCGGCTGCGTCTCGTTGACGGGCAGCTCACCCGCCGCCCCGGAGAGGTATTCGTTCTTGAGCAGGCAGCGTATGCCACGCGACTCGAGTACATCGCGCACGTACTGGGTAAACACCCGGTCGGGAGAGCTCAGGACGCGTTTCATCAACTGATCCGTTCCATGCTGCGCCGGTTACGGGTCAGCCGCGCCCAGCCGCGGCCGACATGATACCAGTGGTTGAACCATCCTTCGGAAAACAGGCGCAGCGCGTAGCCCAGCCGATGCGGCATCGTCGATTCGGCGCCGCAGGGAACGACCTGGAGTCCGAGCCCCTGCGCCATCAATTGCGCCCGCGCCAGATGATAGCGGCTGGTCACCAGTGCCAGGCGCCCGCCCGTGCTCAAATCGGGCAAGGCACGCGCCTGATACAGATTTTCCAGCGTATGGCGCGAGGCCTCCTCGATCAAAAGACGATCGGGGGACACCCCGTGCTGCAGCAGCCAGGCCCGCCCCACCGTCGCCTCGGACAGCCGGTTTTCACGGGTGACGCCGCCCAGCACCACGATGCGTTCGACCCGCCCGCCTGCATACAGGGCGCGGGCGCGATCGAGGCGCTGAATAAACTCGGGTGTGGGCCGATCGTTGTGCAGTTGTGCTCCCAGCACCAGCACGGCATGGCAACCGCTGGTTTCGGTGCCGGCCCGTGCGCCGATGCGCCAGGCGCGCCACACCAGCCACAGCCAGGGCAGGCCGAGGGTCCCCAGCAGCA
>JARRKE010000130.1 GCA_037388465.1 Gammaproteobacteria bacterium | reverse complement strand
CGTGGGCGGCGATCTTGTAGGTGATGATGCCGTCGCGCACGTCCTGCTTGTTGGGCAGGCCGAGGTGTTCCTTGGGCGTCACGTAGCAGAGCATGGCAGTGCCGTACCAGCCGATGTTGGCGGCGCCGATGCCGGAGGTGATGTGGTCGTAGCCCGGGGCGATGTCGGTGACCAGCGGGCCAAGGGTGTAGAACGGGGCCTCGAAGCAGTCTTCCAGCTCCTTGTCCACGTTCTCCTTCACCTTGTGCAGCGGGATGTGGCCGGGGCCTTCGATCATCACCTGCACGTCGTGCTGCCAGGCGATTTTGGTGAGCTCGCCCAGGGTCTCCAGCTCGCCGTACTGCGCGGCGTCGTTGGCGTCGGCAATCGAGCCGGGGCGCAGGCCGTCACCCAGCGAGAAGGAGACGTCGTACGCCTTCATGATCTCGCAGATGTCCTCGAAGTGGGTGTAGAATGAGGGTGTCGCGGAACAGCTCCCAGGTGAGTTCCTCGGGCTTGCCGTCCACCTTTTCCAGCGCCTGGTAGATGGGCACGGTGCCGATGGGCATGGGCGCGTTGCGCAGGATCCACTCACGGGTTTCGTGGATGTTCTTGCCGGTAGAGAGGTCCATCAGCGTGTCGCCGCCCCAGCGCGCGGACCACACCATCTTTTCCACTTCCTCCTCTATAGAAGAGGTGACGGCGGAGTTGCCGATGTTGGTGTTGATCTTGGTGCGGAAGTTGCGGCCGATGATCATCGGCTCCAGTTCCGGATGGTTGATGTTGGCCGGGATGATGGCGCGGCCGCGGGCGACCTCGTCGCGCACGAACTCGGCAGTGATCTCATCCGGCAGGCTGGCGCCCCAGGAATGGCCGGGGTGCTGGCGCAGCAGCTTGGCGTAGCGCGGGTCGTCGCGCAGTTCCCGCAGCTTGAGGTTTTCGCGGATGGCGATGTATTCCATCTCGGGCGTGACGATGCCCTGACGCGCGTAGTGCATCTGGGTGACGTTCCTGCCCGCCTGGGCGCGGCGCGGGGTGCGGATATGCTCGAAGCGCAGGTTGGCCAGCTCGGGGTCGTCCTGGCGGGCGCGGCCGTACTCGGAGGTGGGGCCGCTCAGCTCCTCGGTGTCGCTCCGCTCCAGAATCCACGGCTCGCGCAGCGGGGCGAGACCGGCCATCAGGTCGATGTGCGGATTCGGGTCGGTGTAGGGGCCGGAGGTGTCATACACCGGGATGGGCGGGTTCTCTTCCGGCGAGCCGCTGGTCATGGTCGGCGACTGCTCGACCTCGCGCATGGGGACCTTGAGGTCCGGGCGCGAGCCCTGCACGTAGATCTTGCGGGAGTTGGGGAACGGGCGCGTGACCTCTTCGGACAGCTTGGCCGTTTTCTGGATGAATTCCTGTGGGATCGCGCTCATGGGTACTTCCTCACCTTAACAATATGTGGGCGGAGGCAAGCAAGCGGAGCGACAACAGCCGTCTGTTAAGGGCAGGTTGTTCGACCTGCCGGGGACGGTCGTTCCGAAGCTTCCCTCCGCCGGGGCTAACCGGTTCAGGTTCCAAGGGTGTGTCTCAGCCGCCGCGGCGAAACCCGCGGGGCACCCCCAGCTTCGCATGATTCGGACCTGCCAGCGGCTGGGCGCTTTCAGGACCGGCTCATCTTGGGTTGAAACTATAGAACAACACTGGGTTTTGCAAGGCGGGCCCGGATACTGACATGCGTCAAATACCCGGCGAATCAGGCACTTCACGCACCCCTGCGCCCTTGGCCGGGGGCCCGACAGACGGTATCCTGCCCCTCATTGTGAGGCATATTGCCTCCGAACCGTGTGATTTGAGGGATGAATGCAGCCATGAACACCTTCGAACAGACCCTTTACGGCGAAGCCCCCGACCTGAAAACCGTGCTGCGCGCCGCCAGCATCGTGGCCGCCACCGACGTGACCACGCTGATCCTGGGCGAGAGCGGCACCGGCAAGGAGCTGCTGGCCCGCGGCATCCACGCCGAGAGCCCGCGCGCGAACGGCCCGTTCGTCTCCCTGAACTGCGCCTCCCTGCCCGAGGGGCTGGCGGAATCGCTGCTGTTCGGCCACTGCAAGGGCGCCTTCTCCGGCGCGGACGGCGAGCACGCCGGCCACATCCGCTCCGCCGCGGGCGGCACCCTGTTCCTGGACGAGGTGGGCGAGCTGCCGCTGGCCATCCAGGCCAAGCTGCTGCGCTTTCTGGAATCCGGCGAATGCCAGCCGGTGGGCTCCAATCGCGCCGAAGAGGTGAACGTGCGCATCATCGCCGCCACCAACCGCGACCTGCACGCCGAGATGCAGGCCGGGCGCTTCCGCGAGGACCTGTACTACCGGCTGCACGTGGTGCCGCTGGAGATCCCGCCGCTGCGCCAGCGCGGCAGCGACGTGCTGCTGCTGCTCGACCGCCTGACCGCCGACCTGGCCGCGCATCACGGCCTGGAAGCACCGCAGTACAGCAAGACCGCGCGCGCCGCCCTGGCCCAGTACGACTGGCCCGGCAACGTGCGCGAACTGCGCAACCTGTGCGAGCGCATGCTGGTGCTGTTCGGCGGCAAGCGCGTGGAGCCGGACAACCTGCCCCACGAGCTGCGTATTCATCACCGCAAGGCGGGCGCGGCGGGCTTCGTGCTGCCGGCGGGCGGCATCAGCCTCGCCGAGCTGGAGATCGACATGATCCGCCAGGCCCTGACCCAGAGCCGCGGCAACCGCTCGCGGGCGGCTCGTTTATTGGGGTTGAGCCGGGATACCTTGCTGTATCGGATGAAGAAGTACGCGATCGAGGCGTAAATGTAGTGAGGCGTAAGAAGTGAGGGGTGAGGCGAAAAGACACCGCCACCTCCTCACGCCTCACCCTTCCCACCTCACTGCTTAAAACTGCGCACTCAACCTCACCCAGGCAACCCGTCCGGGCTCGTTGACCTGCACCTGCGTCACGTCGAAGGCGCTGGCCTTGTTGAGGTGGTTCGCGTAGTTGCGATTGAACAGGTTGTCGATGCCGGCGCGCGCCATGACGTGCCGGGTGACGGCCACGCCGCCGTACACGTTCATTATGCTCCAGCCCGGCGTCTGGCCGACGTCGAGGCCGCTGCCGGTATTGGGGTTGTCGTCCACGCGGGTCTGGGTGGCGTTCCAGATCATCTTGCCGCCGGCATACCAGCGCCCCGGGCGATATTCGAGGCTGACGTCGCCGCCCAGCGGCGGGATCTGCGCGATGGGCCGGTTGTCGTCGGTGTTGGTGGCGGCGACGTATGACATATTGAAGCCGGCCTTCCAGCCGCGTACGGGCTTCCAGACCGCGCCCAGGTTGGTGCCATAGAGCTGCGCGCCGACGTTTCGGTAGATGGTGGCGTTGCCCAGGGTGGGATCGGTGCTGTGGAAGCGATCACGCAGAATGAAGTCCTGCACCTGGTCGTAGAACACCGAACCGTTCACGGCCAGTTTGCCGCGGCCGAGCTTGGCGCCGGCTTCGAACTGGTTGTGCTTTTCGGGCCGCAGGTCGGGGTTGCCGACCCAGCGACCGTCCGGGGTCATGGAGTTGGATGCGATGTAGCGCTCGGTGGCGTCCGCGGTGCGCACGCTGCGTGCGTAACCGGCGTACAGCACACCGTTGCTGACGGCATGCTCGAAGCGCAGCAGTCCGCCGATGTTGTTCTCATCCTTTTTCTCGGCCGTGGTGCCGTAGTACGCGGTGTAGAGCTGGTTGGGACTCCAGGCCATGCCGGCGGGTTTGACGTTGGCGCGGCTGGCATCGGCGCTGACGTAGTCATAGCGCAGGCCGATCTTGAAACCGTTGTCCTTGTTCAGCGGGATCAGCCCGGACTGAGCGAACAGGCCGGTCTGATAAATGGAAACGCCGGGCCACAGCACGGAGTTGAGCACGTTGCTGCCGCTGCTGACGTTGTAGCGGTTGGCGTCCTTGTCGTTGTTCAGCATGTCCACGCCCACGGTCCAGGTGGTGCCGGCAATCGGCATGTCGAGCTTGAAGTTGCCGCCCGACGTGCGCGAGGTGGACGGCGCTTTCATCATCATCATCGGGCTGGGCGGAGTGCGCAGGCTGTAGTTGTCCATCAGGTGGTTGACCCAGGACTGATAGACCTCGGCGTGCACCGCGGTGATCGGGCCGCTCATGGCCTCGCGGCTGAAGCGCGCGCGCAGGATGTCGGC
>JARRKE010000129.1 GCA_037388465.1 Gammaproteobacteria bacterium | reverse complement strand
TCCAATGTCTGGAAATAGCTCGCGCAGGCATAGTGTCCCATGGCCTCACCGGCTATCTGATGCTGAATGTCTTCCGTGATGCTGAACGAGATGACCGGCAATACACTGGCATCGAATCCCGCCGCATGAAATTGACGGAAAAAGGCCAGATTGCTGTCGCCATTCAGTGTATTGAAGATCACGTCGGGGCGCAGGGCGCGAATTTTGCCCATCAAATCCGTGAAGTCTTCACCACCCAGAGGGATATAGTGGTCGCCGATGACCTCGCCCCCATTGGCGCGCATCAAGCTGGCCATCAGGAGGTTGGCCGTCCTCGGAAAGACGTAATCGGAACCGACCAGCAGACAACGTCGCCAACCCCTCGCCAGCGCCCAGTGCACGGACGGATTGATCTGCTGGTTCGGGCAGCTTCCGCCATAAATGACGTGTTGGCTTTGCTCCAGGCCTTCATACTGGACCGGGTACCAGAGCAGGGAGCCGGCTCGCTCGATTTCAGGCTGAATAGCCTTGCGCGAGGCGGAAGTCCAGCAACCGAACAGGGTTGCAACATGGTCATCATTGAGGAGTTTTCTGGCCTGATACGCAAATGCCTCAGGATCTGACGCACCATCCGCTACACACGGCTTGAGTTGTCGCTTCAGCACCCCGCCTTGCGCATTGATTTCTTCTACCGCGAGCAGCGCGGCATTTACCAGGGGGCGTTCACTCGATGCCATGGTTCCCGTCAGGGAATGCAGAATGCCTATTTTTAGTTCATGCATGATGAGTGCATAGCAACATACTGTTGCTTGGACACGCCCTCCTCAACAAATTAATACCCTATATAGTCAATTTGGCTCACTTATCCTACTTATCAAATTCCCCTTGCTTGGTGATGTAAAGTGATTCTTTAGTATAGGGATGGTGGAGATGACTGCATGGATGCTGGAGGTACGAGTCCAGGGAAGGACGAGGTAGAGCGAAGCAGGAAGCCAGAACCGAAGGCAACGCAGGGAGCAGTTGTCGAGGGAGGCCGCTCTCGGCATCCTGCCTCTCGCGGCACTCGCACCTCTATGTGCATCGGGATTGGGTCGCTGGCGCTCCCCGTTTCTCGGCCTGCGGCCTCGTGATCGAACCCACATTTTCTAATGGTAATGAAGGTTCGAACCCCGACTCCAAAAAGAAAACCGCCTCGCAAGAGCAAAGACTGATCAAATGGAGGGATTGACTCGGGCCATCCATGGCCCTCGCCCTCCGGGCGTCGGCCTGGCCGACGTCCAAATCGGCTTTCCTGCCGATTTGTCGAACCCACATTTTCTAATGGTAACGAGGGTTCGAACCCCGACCACAAAAACAAAAAAGGCCCCACAAGGGGGCCTTTTCGTTTTTGGCGGAGAGGGAGGGATTCGAACCCTCGTTACGGGGTTACCGTAAACACGATTTCGAGTCGTGCGCTTTCAACCGCTCAGCCACCTCTCCATCGCTGATTTCGGGCCGGAACGGCCCGCCGGCCGCCCGTTTCCGGGCGACGGGACCGCGCATTCTACTACAAATTCACTTTTTGGCGGATTCTTTGAATCCCGTCACAGTCAAACCCACCGGGTAGGTTAAAATTTTTACAGTTCCCCCAGGGTTGAGGTCGTTTTGCGATTCAGGTTGTCAGATTTTGGTCTCCGGCAGTGGCTTGAACTGGCCGGCATCGTGATCACCCTCGCGGTGCTCGCGATCTATGTTTTCCGGCCGGAAAACGAGCTGCAGCAGATCAAGTCGCGCGGCTATCTGACCGTGGTCACCCGCAACAGCCCAACCACCTATTACCTGGGCCCGGACGGGCCCGCCGGCTTCGAATACGACCTGGTGAGAGCATTTGCCGATCATCTGGGGGTCAAGCTCCGGATCGTGGTGCCGGACAGCTTTGCCGACATCCTGCCCATGGTGGAATCGGGCCGGGCCGACATCGCCGCCGCGGGCATCACGGTGACGCCGGAACGTGCCAAACACGTGCGTTTCGGCCCCAGCTACCAGAACATCACCCAGCAGGTGGTGTATCGGGTGGGTGCCGGCCGCAAGGCCCCCAAAGACGTCAAGGATCTGATCGGCAAATCCATCGAGGTGGTGGCCGGCAGCAGCCACGCGGCCCGCTTGCGGGAGCTCAAGAAAAAATACCCCAAGCTCGCCTGGAAGTCGGTGGACGACGTGGACAGCAGCGAGCTGATGTATCGCGTCTGGCAGTCCCTGATCGACTACACCATCGCCGATTCCAACGACGTGATCCTCACGCGCCGCTTCCTCCCCGCCCTGCAGGTGGCATTCGATCTGACCAAACCCCAGAAGCTGGCCTGGGCCTTTCAGCTCAAGTCCGACGACACCAGCCTGTACGACGCGGCGAAAGCGTTTTTCCAGCAGCTTCAGGACGACGGAACCCTGACCCAGATCACCGAACGCTATTACGGCCATGCCGACAACCTGGACTTCGTGGGCACGCGGGTCTATCTGCGCCATGTGGCGGAGCGTCTGCCGGAGTTCGAGAACCTGTTCAAACAGACGGCGAAAAAGGTCGGCATGGACTGGCGTCTGCTGGCGGCGATCAGCTATCAGGAATCGCACTGGCGCCCTTCGGCCATTTCCCCGACCGGCGTGCGCGGTCTGATGATGCTGACCCAGACCACGGCCGGACAGCTCGGGATCGACAACCGCCTGGACCCGCGCCAGAGCGTGATGGGCGGGGCCGAGTACTTCATGCATATCAAGGCGCGGATTCCGGACGATATTCCGGAGCCGGATCGCACCTGGATGGCGCTGGCCGCCTACAACGTGGGGCTGGGGCATCTGGAGGATGCACGCAAGATCACCGAGGCGCGCGGTGGCGACCCGGACAAGTGGATCGACGTGATGAAAAACCTGCCGCTACTGGCCAGCCGCAAGTGGTACCGCAAGACCCGCTACGGCTATGCGCGCGGCTGGGAGCCGGTGCAGTACGTGCAGAACATTCGCAGCTACTACGACATCCTGGTCTGGTACGAAGAACGCAACAAGAACCCGACCAATCCGAATATTGAGGCGATCTACAACACCATCCCGCCCGGTATCTGACACTTAACGCCGGGCGCGGAAAAAGGCCTTGAGCAGTCCGGCGGCCTCGTCTTCCAGCACCCCGCCCGTGACCTCCATACGGTGGTTGTAGCGCCCCATCGACTGCAGGTCGATCATGCCGCCCACAGCGCCAGTCTTGGGATCAGGCGCCGCATACACCAGCCGTTGCACCCGGGCATGCAGCATCGCGCCCAGGCACATGGTGCAGGGTTCGAGCGTGACGTAAAGCGTGGCGTCGGGCAGACGGTAGTTGCCCAGCGCCTGCGCCGCGGCGCGCAGGGCGACGATTTCGGCGTGTGCGGTCGGATCGTGCGTGCCAATGGGCCGGTTCCAGCCTTCGGCAATGACGGCACCGTCCTTGACGAGGACCGCACCCACCGGCACCTCCCCTTCCGCCTCGGCACGGCGGGCGAGTTCCAGGGCGCGGCGCATCCACTGCTCGTCGGCCGAGTCAGGGGTGGGGATGGAGGCGTCCGGCTGTTCCTCGCTGCCCCTCATGCCGTCCCTCTTATTCCCACTCGATGGTGGCCGGCGGCTTGCCCGAGATATCGTAGGTGACGCGCGAGATGCCGCGCACCTCGTTGATGATGCGGCGCGAAACGTTGTCGAGGAAGTCATAGGGCAGATGCGCCCAGCGCGCGGTCATGAAGTCCACGGTCTCCACCGCGCGCAAGGCGATGACGTAGTCGTAGCGACGGCCGTCGCCCATCACGCCGACCGACTTCACCGGCAGGAAAACCGCGAAGGCCTGAGAGACCTTGTCGTACAGCTCGTGTTTGCGCAGCTCGCTGATGAAGATGTCGTCCGCCTCGCGCAGCAG
>JARRKE010000128.1 GCA_037388465.1 Gammaproteobacteria bacterium | reverse complement strand
CCTTGCAGCTTGACCACGGCATCGACCAGCCGCGTCTTGGGATTGATCACGGCATGGACCTGGGCGATCCGCGCCTTGATATGCACCGCATCATCGAACACCGGTGTCAAATCCACGTTCATGCCCGACCGCACGCGGCGTGCATCCTCGGGCTCGATTCCCAGTGTGACCCAGAGATGCGCACGGGCGCCGAGGGTAAGCAGCGAGGCCCCGGCCTGCACCCGGTCTCCGGGTGCAACATTGACCCGGGTGACTATGGCGGCCTGGGGTGCGCGAATGATCTGATGGGCACGATTGGCGCCCAGGCGCACTTCCGCCTGCAGGCTGCTGCGAGCGTTGGCCAGTTCCTGCTGCGCCTTGGCCAGCTCCGCCCGGGTGGCCAACTGCTGGCCGAACAGGCCCTTCACCTGTTCGAGATTCTTGCGCGCGTAGGCTACCTGGGCGCGTGCCTGCTCGTAGGCACGCCGTGCCGCCGGGTCGGTGGTCAACTCCAACAGCTGCTGGCCCGGCTCGACAACCTGGCCGAGCCCTACCCACAGACGGGTCACTTCTCCGCCATGCGCCGCACTGATGCCGGTCACCTGTTCGGGGTCCGGCCGGACCTCCCCATAAACGGTCAGCGTCTCCTGCAGGTTGCGCTGCGTTACCGGCGCGGTCTTCACCCAGGCGCGTACGCCATTCTCCGTGGCGGCCTGGACGGCAATCGGCAGCAGCACGACCAGAAGAGCAGGCAGCAGACGAAATCGTCGGTTCATGGGTGCTCTCCCTTCGGGGCAGACGATGTGGATGCGACAGCGGGAGCGCCCGCAGGGATGTATCCGAGCAGGGTGTGCAGGGCGACGGCACCTTCCATCAGACTTTGGTCGAGTCCGATGGCTTCCCGCTCATGGGCGAGGTAGCTAGACTGGACGGCGATATAGCTGGCCCCGCCGAGGTTGCCGGAGGCAAAGGCCCGGGCCGCGCGGTCGGCGACCCGGCGCAGTTCGGGCAATCGGGTTTCCAACCGGCGGCGCGTGGCTTCGATGTCCTGCAATCGGGCCAGAAGCATGCGCACCTGGCTGTAGGCGTGATCCAGACGAGCCTGATAGGCCCCACGCAGCTGGTCACGAGTGGCCCGAGTGACCGCCACCTGACCCCGATTGCCGTTGAAGATCGGTAGATTGAGCGTGATGCCGAGCCCCGTGGTGAGCACACCGCTGGTGTCCGACGCGCGCGTCACGCCGATATTCAGCGACGGGAACTGGCCCAGAACGGCCGCCCGGTAGCGGGCATCGGCACTCTTATAGCCTGCTTGCAGGGCGAGCAGATCCGGGCGGGTATCGGGCAGCCTGGCAAGCGCCTGGCGCACCGCCATTTCGGATGGTGGCTGTGGCGGTTGGGGTGTTTTGATCTGCCAGTCAGCCGCCGGCTGTAATCCCAGCAGGGCATTGAGCTGCATACGCACCCGGGTAAGCTGGCGCCGCGTGCGCGCAAGCTGGGACTCTGTGTCAGTCAGCGTCACCAGATCGGCGGACAGAGTATCCAACGTGATGTTGCCCGCCTGCAGGGCGCGGGTCGCCGCCTGCTGGCGGCGGGCGTACAGATGTTGCTGCTGCTCCAGCAGATGCGCCTGGCGGTTCAGCGACCACAACCGGATATAGAGTGATTGCGCCTGCTGGCTGACCTGCCATGCCTGCCAGGCCACCTCCAGCCGCTGGCGGGTACGGGCGGCGCGGGCTGCATCCACATGGGAACCCCGGGTCAGCAGCCACCGGATATCCTCGGACAGCCCGACGTTATAGGCATTGACCAGGCCGGGCCCCTTGCTGGTGGGATGATCCAGTGCGTAGCCCAGTTGGGGATCGGGAATCAGCCGGGCATCGTAGAGCTGCGCTGCGCTGATCCCGACCTTGCGCCGGGCTGCCCGCAGATCAGGATTGTCGCGCACGGCAATGCGGGCCGTTTGCGCCAGCGACAGCGTATGCAGGGTCAGTCCCTGGGCATCATGCGGTGCGGATGCCAAATCCGGCGCCTGCGGCAGCGGCGCAGCCTGATAAGTCGCGCAGGCGCTCAGCCAGAACGGCATCAGTATCGACAGCGCATAACGCCAGTGTGGGGTTAAGCGGGGCAAGGCGTGGCTCCGGTTCAGCTTATGCAGACAAGTCTCGCCCCGGCCCGCTTACCGGCTGCTTGCCGCCGGATTAACAAATCGTCATGTGTCGGCCTTCGGCAGGCAGGTTAAGATCAGGTCATGCATATCCTGATTGTCGAGGATGACCGGGAGGCCGCCGCCTATCTCGGCAAGGGGCTGCGTGAAAGCGGCCACAATGTCGACCATGCCGCCGACGGCAACGACGGCCTGCATCTTGCCCTGACCGGGGAATACGACATCCTCATCGTCGACCGCATGCTGCCGGGCCTGGATGGGCTGGCGCTGATCGCCGCCTACCGTGCGGCTGGACGCAGCACGCCGGTTCTGATCCTTTCCGCGCGCGGCGAGGTGGACGACCGCGTCACCGGCCTGCGCGCCGGCGGCGACGACTACCTCACAAAACCCTATGCGTTCACCGAACTGCTGGCACGGCTCGAGGCACTGACGCGGCGCACCCATCCGGAACAGGCTCAGGACACGCTGCAGGTGGGGGACCTGCAGCTCGACCGCCTGCGTCACCGCGTCAGCCGCGCCGGCAAACCCATCAGCCTCCAGCCACGCGAATTCCGCCTGCTGGAATACCTGATGCGCCATGCAGGCCAGGTGGTCACACGCACCATGCTGCTGGAGCAGGTATGGGACTATCACTTCGACCCGCAGACCAACGTCATCGACGTGCATGTCTCCCGCCTGCGCGCCAAGATGGACCGGGACTTCGATGTCCCGCTGTTACACACCATCCGCGGTGCGGGTTATCGACTGGGTCCCCCCGTTGACTGACGGGACAGCAAAACACCGCGGGCCACGCCTGCTACGCACCACCGTATTCCAGCTCTCGCTGCTGTATGCCGTCGGCTTCAGCCTGCTCACCGCACTGATTCTGGGCGCCATTTACTGGTCGACCACCCGCTACATCACCACCCAGGTCGATGCCGGTCTGACGCTGGAACGAGACCAGCTTATCGCCACTCTGCATGACGAGGGCATTGACGACCTGCGTGCGCTGGTCGACCAGCGTGCCCAGGCGGGTCTCGACCGGGGTCGCTACTATCTGCTGATCGGTGCCGGCGAACAGGTGCTGGCCGGCAACCTGAGCAACTGGCCGGCGGCCGTGTCCCGCAGTCCCGGTCCCGCCGTTTTCAATGACGACAGTCTTTCCATTCCCGCCTCGGCACGCGCGGATGATGACGATACCGATGTGCGTACCGTGGTCGCGCAATTGCCGGACGGCGGCTTTCTGCTGGTCGGACAGGCCTTGAGCGAAGAGGAAAGCCTGGCGGAACATACCGGCTGGCTGCTGGCCTGGGCTGTCGGCCTGATCACCCTGCTGGCACTGCTGGGCGGCATCTGGATGGGGCGCAGCGTGTTGCACCGTATCGACGGAGTGAGCAATACCGCCGGTGAGATCATGGCCGGACGATTGTCGCGGCGCATGCCGGTGGGCCGGCGCGGGGACGAGTTCGACGAGCTCAGCGAACGTCTGAACGCGATGCTGGGACGCATCGACGAACTGGTGCGCGGCATGCGCGAAGTGACCGACAACGTGGCCCACGACCTGCGCAGTCCCCTCAACCGGCTGCGCAACCGGCTGGAGATCACATTGCTGGAATCCCGGCCGCAGGCGGAATATCAGGAGGTCATCGCCCAGACCATTACCGACCTCGACGAAGTGCTCAACACCTTCAATACCCTGCTCTCGATCGCCCAGGCGGAGGCGGGTGTCAAACGCCAGCATTTCGCCGCCGTTGACCTCACTGCCTTGTGCACCGA
>JARRKE010000127.1 GCA_037388465.1 Gammaproteobacteria bacterium | reverse complement strand
TCGACGATCTTGACAGAAGGATCAACCTCAGCCAGCAATTCACCTTTTTTGTTAGCCAAAACAATTTCTACCTCATACCCCCTGGCGCTCAACTGTTTTGAAAGTGTGAGGAATACACGTTCGGCGCCCCCCATATGCAAATCCGGGATAAAAAAAGCTATCTTGTGTCTTACAGTCGCTTCTACTTTTCGTCTCATCGTTTTCAGCGCATATGGTTGTTAGGTACCCGCCACATTCGAAGCCGCCCCCATCTTGCAAGACAGACTATGCTCAAAGCTATTTTTGTGGCTTGACAACGGATAACCCTATCGGCGATTTGAGACTCCCGAATTATTTATCTATTAAATCGCTTCTCTGGAGCATTTGCTCATTGCCAGATACTCATCCTGATACCTCTCCGCACAATTCGACCAAGTTATTTTTTTGTCGATAATTTGTCGGCGAGCATGCCGCGCCAATTCTAAGCACAGCTCCGGGGAAGTTGCCAACCGCCTGATATGTTCTGCAAGTGTTGAAATATCGCCCGGCTCGAAAAGAAGTCCATGTTTCTGATGCTCGATCAACTCTTGAACGCCCGGCAGCTTGCTTGAAATAACAGGACAACCAGCAGCCATGGCTTCCAATACAACATTGGGACGTCCTTCAGAACGGCTGGCCAATATAAATGCGTCCGCCTTCTTCAGTTCACCGGCGATCTCAGGAGGTGGGACAACACCGACAAAGTTGACCTGACTTTCCACTCCCAGCTCCTGAACCAGTTGCTTGAGGTTTCTGTATTCCTCACCCTCACCGACCACCCTAAGTGACATCGGCGTTACCTGTCGGGACAATGCCTTGATAATAGTGGCAATGTCTTTTCCCTGGATCAGGTTCCCGACAGTCAGCAGTTGAAACGACGGGTGTGACTCACGTTCGACACGCAACAGGCTGTCCTCAACGCCATTGGGGATCACCTTGATTCTGCTTGCATATCGTGGCGCCAATACGACCAACTCTTTTTGGATTGTTTCGCTAACCGTCGAAACGCGCTTGTTCAGGCGTAGCAACGCACCAAGAATCCGCCGCTTGATAAGCGACTTTTCAAGTGAACTGACATCAGACCCCCTTAAGGTGGTGATAACGGGTTTACGTATGAACCATCCTGCAAGACCAGCCATTACTCCAGGCACCGACCAATTGGCATGTATTACATCCGCCCGCATCCCGAGTCGAATGACCTGGAAAAACATTGCCAGTAAAAAACCGGGGAGCAGCAGCCATAAAATGGGACTCGCCTTCAAAGCAACGGGTATTCCACCGGGCCGGTGTGCCAGCAATTGCCATCGACGCGGCGCATAGCGAAAGCTAAACAGCGGATATGGAGCATCCAGTTGACAGGATTCGGTTGAACCCGGCATTAAAACGGTCAGGCTTACGCGATCACTCAACGCATCAGCAAGCCGCTTGACGAATATGCCACTGACCGGATTGCCCTCGACAGGGAAGGAAGTGGTTACCATGAGGACTTTGAGCCGGTTTTCCACAACTAATGCCATTTGCCCACACACTTCACTTGTTGTTTTCGCGACCACGCATACTCAATGGCCTTCTAGTACCGTACCCCATAGTCCATCACATTTACGCTTTAATTTAATCAAAGAGAGACACACCTCGCCCGGCAGATCCGAAACCCGTCAAATGCCAGAAGCCCGACTCGCGACCACGAAAATACTCAACCTGTTGATTCAAAAAGGATTTATCTCCTGGTGACTCAGCAGTTACTGTTTGAGATCAACGCCATACATTCGCAAGGGACGAATTCAGCTGCATCAATCACCCCACCCAGCCCCGGGACGGCCTTAATCCTTAAAGAAACAGGATGCCTCTTCCTTTAAGGAGGAATCGGCTTCAGACAGAGAAAGAATCCAAAACCGGATGAGCCAACACCTTGTTTTTCCACCCTTTAACTCGTCCAAACAGCCACCGTGACGCGCAGGCCAAATAATAGGGGATTTTCGGTTTAGAAGTTGGCATAACTATTTGACTTTAAAATAATATTGTCTACCATGGGTTACTGGAAAACCATATCCTAGGCGCTTATGTCTACACCTTCGCCGGCGTTGCGACTAAACGGGTTGTCCCGACGTTTGGTCAACGAAAACTTGCTCGATGAGGCCTCAGCTATTCAGGCTCAGGAAGCCGCCCAGAAAATGCGGGTGCCACTGGTCGCCTACCTGGTTGACGAAAAGAAACTCAATCCCACCCGAATCGCCCAAGCCGCCGGGGCGGAATTCGGCATGCCGGTGCTCGAACTGGCCGGTTATGACCCCGACAGTATTCCTCGGGACCTGATTCAAGAAAAAATCGTTCGCAAAAACCAGGCCTTGCCGCTTTACCGTCGCGGCAACCGTCTCTATGTAGCCATTGCTGACCCGCTGAATCTACTGGCACTGGACGAAATCAAGTTCAATACCGGCATTCATACCGAACCCGTCCTGGTCGAACACAACCGCCTGCTGAAGCTGATAGACGACGCGTTGGCCGCCGCCGATACCTCCATGCAGGACATGGACCTCGGTGAAGACCTGGACAACATGGAATTCTCGGATACCGAGGACAACCAGCAAGGTCCGGCAATGAGCGAATCGGATGCGGATGACACCCCCGTTGTCCGATTCGTCAACAAGGTGCTGCTCGACGCCATCAACAAGAAAGCCTCTGATATCCATTTCGAACCCTACGAGAAGAAGTTCCGGGTTCGTTTACGCATCGATGGGGTGCTACAGGAAATCGCCAGCCCACCGGTCAGCCTGGCGCCCCGTATCTCCGCCCGCCTGAAGGTCATGTCGCGCATGGATATTTCCGAGCGACGCGTCCCTCAGGACGGGAGAATCAAGCTCCAGCTGTCCAAGAGCAGGGCGATCGATTTTCGTGTCAATACCCTCCCAACGCTGTTCGGCGAGAAAATCGTGCTGCGTATTCTCGACCCCAGCAGCGCCCGTCTTGGCATCGAAGCCCTCGGTTACGAGGATGACCAAAAACAGCTATACCTGGATGCCCTCAGTAAACCCTATGGCATGATCCTGGTCACTGGCCCGACGGGGAGCGGAAAAACCGTTTCCCTCTACACAGGCCTGAATATCCTCAACACAATAGACCGGAATATATCCACCGCCGAGGACCCAGCCGAGATCAATATGCCGGGGGTTAACCAAGTCAACGTCAACCCCAAGGTGGGCCTCACCTTCGCAGAGGCCCTGCGCGCCTTCCTGCGCCAGGACCCCGATATTGTGATGGTCGGCGAGATCCGCGACCTGGAAACCGCTGAAATCGCCATCAAGGCAGCCCAGACCGGCCACTTGGTGCTCTCCACCCTGCATACCAACGATGCCCCGCAGACCCTCACCCGCCTGATGAACATGGGGGTCCCTCCCTACAACATCGCTTCGGCCTTGCTGCTGATCATCGCCCAGCGTCTTGCCCGCAGGCTCTGCAATAATTGCAAAGCCATCGATAACGTTCCCCGCGAGGCCCTGTTAGAGGAAGGATTCTCAGAAGATGAGGTGGACGACCTTAAAATCTACAAGGCTGTTGGCTGCGACCAGTGCGGCGACTCCGGTTATAAGGGGCGCGTTGGCGTGTACCAGGTCATGCCCATATCCGAGGCCATGTCTCAGTTGATCATGGAAGGCGCAAATTCCCTGCAATTGGCCGAACAGGCCAAACGCGAAGAAATAGCCGACCTGCGCAGTTCAGGTCTGAAAAAAGTCAAGGATGGGGTCACCAGCCTCGCCGAGATCAACCGTGTGACGAAGGACTAAGCCATGGCACAAACGGCTCAAAAGATCACGTTTCTCTGGGAAGGGACCGACAAAAAGGGCACGCGTCTCAAGGGTGAATCCCAGGCCATCAATGACCAGTACTTGAAGG
>JARRKE010000126.1 GCA_037388465.1 Gammaproteobacteria bacterium | reverse complement strand
CTTTTATCGCGAAGCCGCGGCACGCCATGGACTGCGCGATGCGGGATTCATCGAGATGACCGCCCAGCTGGTCACCCACTACGGCCGGGTGCGTGAAGAACTCGAGCGCGGCCGTGAAGACCTGACCGGCAGGGTCTCGGACGACTACATCGATCGCATGCTGACCGGTCTCGGGCACTGGGTCGACGCCGGCAGCAAGGGTTATCTGAACTGGGGCATCCTGCACTTCAGCAAGCCCGCGAACTAATCCCCTGCAACCTCGAATCATGACGCGGGCCGTCTGGCCAGGCGGCCCGCGTCAGCGCCCGACAAAATCAGATCATCAATCTGCCACCGCACGGGCCGCAGAACGCGGCCGTGCGACCCCATCTTGATAACCAGGAGGAAATTTCCATGGCACGCGATTACATCATCACATCCGAATCCGTGGGCGAAGGTCACCCGGACAAGGTGGCCGACAACGTCTCGGATGCCATTCTCGATGCCCTGCTGAGCGAGGATCCGACTTCGCGCGTGGCCTGCGAAACCCTGGTCAATACCGGCATGGCCGTCATCTCCGGCGAGATCACCAGCAAGGCGACGGTCGACTACACGCAGGTGGTGCGCGACACCATCTGCGACATCGGTTACGACGACGGGCGCATGGGCTTCGACGGCAATGCCTGCGCCGTACTGATCGCGCTGGATAAGCAGTCACCCGATATCGCGCAGGGCGTGAACGAAGGCAGCGGCCTGGACCTCAACCAGGGCGCCGGTGACCAGGGCCTGATGTATGGCTACGCCACCAACGAGACGGCCGGTTTCATGCCCATGCCCATCCACTACGCACATCTGCTCACCAAACGCCAAAGCGAGGTGCGCAAATCCGGCGAATTATCCTGGCTGCGTCCGGACTGCAAATCCCAGGTTTCGGTGCGTTACGAAGACGGTGCGCCCAAGGCCATCGATGCCGTGGTGCTGTCCACCCAGCACGACGAGGAGATCGGCTACGACGAACTCAAGGAAGCGGTGATGGAACACGTCATCAAACCGGTGCTCCCCGAGACCATGCTTTCCGCCGAGACCAAGTACTTCGTCAATCCGACCGGACGCTTCGTGATCGGCGGCCCTGTAGGCGACTGCGGGCTTACCGGCCGTAAGATCATCGTCGACACCTACGGCGGTGTGGGGCGCCACGGCGGCGGCGCCTTCTCCGGCAAGGACCCGTCCAAGGTCGATCGTTCCGCCGCCTACGCCGCGCGTTATGTCGCGAAGAATATCGTCGCTGCGGGGCTCGCGGACAAATGCGAGGTGCAGGTGGCATACGCCATCGGCATCGCCGAACCGGTTTCGGTACACGTCGAAACCTTCGGCACCGCCAAGGTCGACGAGACACGCATCGAAGCCTTGATCCGCGAGCACTTCGACCTGCGCCCCAAGGGCATCATCCAGATGCTCGACCTGCTGCGTCCGGTTTATCGCCAGACCGCATCCAACGGCCACTTCGGTCGCGACGAGCCCGGGTTCACCTGGGAGAAAACCGACAAGGCCGAGTTGCTGCGCAACGACGCCGGGCTTGCACGCAAGGCAGGCTGAAACAGCGTGGTTGGACGGCAAGCTGGCCGGCGGCATCCCGGCCAGCTTGCCCGCCCCCCCGGCAACCCTCCTGGCAGCTATGGGGTATAAAATCTTTTCCCAAGGCAGGCCGCAGGGTTCCTCACCATGAGATTCGACAATCAGGTCGCGATCGTTACGGGCGCAAAATCCGGGATTGGGTATGCAACAGCCGAGCGGATGGCCGCCGAAGGCGCCAGAGTCGTCCTGGCGGACGTTCAAGACGCTCAACTAGAAACAGACCGGCTGACACGACAAGGCGCTGAAGCCTGTTTTATACAAACCGACGTCAGCAGCGAATCACAAGTGGCTGCACTGGTCGATAAAACGCTGGCAACCTACGGCCGCCTTGACATACTGATCAACAATGCCGGCGTGGAGCTGGCAAAAAGGATTCCTGACACCACCGTGGATGAATGGGATCGCCTGATGGGCATCAACCTCAAAGGCGTGTTCCTGTGCTGCAAGGCAGTCATCCCGGTCATGCAGCACCAGCATAAAGGGGTCATCGTCAACATTGCATCCGAACTCGGGCTGGTCGGCGGCGCCGAGATAGCCGCCTACAGCGCCTCGAAAGGCGGCGTTGTGCAACTCACGAAATCCCTGGCGATCGACCATGCCACCGATGGGATACGCGTCAATTGCGTCGCCCCGGGCCCGGTTGCGACGGCGTTACTGGAAGACATCATCGAGAGTTCGACAAACCCCGAACTCGAACGGCAAAACGTCGTGGATAACACGCTTCTGAAACGTTTCGGGCAACCCGACGAAATCGCGAACGTGATCGTTTTCCTGGCTTCTGACGAGGCATCCTACATGACAGGAACGATCGTGGCCGTGGATGGCGGCTGGACCGCTCAATAAGTGCCCAGGGCCGGGATATCGACATCCGGCGCTGTTCACTATGGCAGCAGCACCGTAGCGCCGGTGGTGTTACGCGCCTCCAGATCCCGGTGTGCCTGTGCCGCTTCGCTGAGCGGATAGGTCTGGCCGATTTCGACCTTGATCGCGCCGGCAAGCACCGCATCAAAAAGCGATTTGGTGGTTGCCAGCAGCTCCTCGCGCGTCGTGGTGTAGTGCCCCAGGCTCGGACGCGTGAAAAACAGGGAGCCGCGGCGTGCCAGATCCAGGGGATTGACCGCATCGACGGTACCGGAGGCGTTGCCGAAACTCACCATCATGCCCAGGCGCCGCAGGCAATCCAGCGAGCCTTCGAAGGTCGCCTTGCCGACGCCATCGTAGACCACGTTAACGCCTCGCCCTTCGGTAATCTCACGCACCTTGTCCACGAAACTCTCACGCCGGTATTGGATGACGTGGTGACAGCCATGCGCGTGAGCGATTGCGGCCTTTTCCTCGCTGCCGGCAGTGCCTATCACGACCGCACCCCGGTGACGCGCCCACTGGCTGAGCAACGTGCCCACCCCGCCAGCGGCTGCATGCACCAGGACAGTATCGCCGGGCTGTACCGCATAGGTCCGATGCAGAAGATACTGCGCCGTCATCCCCTTGAGCATCAGGCAGGCGGCGGAACGGTCGTCGATCCCCTCCGGCAGCGGAACGACCTTGTCGGCCGGAATCAGGCGGGCCTCCGCATACGCACCGGGAGGGCCGCTGCCATACGCGATCCGGTCTCCGGGTTTGAATTCGGTAACACCGGGCCCGACAGCCTCTACGATACCGGCGGCCTCCTGTCCCAGCCCGCTCGGCAGGTCGACCGGATACAAGCCGATACGTTGGTAAACCTCGATAAAATTGAGCCCTACCGCGGTATGGCGAACGCGCAGCATGCCTTCGCCGGGCTCGCCCGGCTCCACCTCGCCCCAGTGCAGGACTTCCGGTCCACCGAACCGATCAAAGGTAATCGCTTTGGTCATGATGTACCTCTGCCGTTGTTCCTGGTTTCAGACCTTAACCTTACGCTACTCGAATGCGATGCATGGTTTTATGCTCCGGCCGGCAGCTTCTGGTAACCCTCGCTCCAGATATGCCGCCAACCACAACCGACACCCCGCCCTGTTCTCCGAAACGTTACCTGCAGCGTTTGCACGCAAGATCTGATGGTCTCTTGCACGGATAGCTGGCACGACGGCACAACGACATGGATTTTAAAACCCTCTTCACGGTATTGGTCAGCGTCTTTTTGATCCAGGCCGTCGCCCTGATGCAGACATGGCGGCAAAACCGGGAAGAGATAGGCATCCGGGACTGGGCGATCGCGGTGTACGGCATTTCTATCGCAAACCCACCCTGGGCTACAAACCGGTGGCGCCGTTCATGGTGTTGTTTACCCTGCTGTTGGCGCTGGAACTGTTCCTGCCGGTGCTGCCGGACTGGCGCGTGATCTGGGCCGCCGGCGTGATTTCGCTTTTTTCCACCCTTACGCTGTACGAATTCCTCCAGCGGCGCCTGCTAAGCAATCCCATCATTCTGCTGATGATCACCATGTTGTTTTTCACCAGTGGGAGCTGGCTGCTGCGGGCCCTGGTCAGCCTCGACCACGCGGCCCATATCACCCGCTACGCTTTTGTCGACCCGCTGTCGCTCTACGATGCCATTGTCGCCAGCGTGACATTGACTGTCTCGATGATCGTGTTGACCAATGAGCGTATCAATCAGCAGCTGTGGAACCAGGCGACCAGAGACCCGCTGACCGGCGTCATGAATCGCCGCGCCTTCTATGAGGCCAGCACACCACTACTGGCGGAACTGCATCGTGAACCGATAAACCTGTCGGTATGCGTGTTGGACATCGACCACTTCAAAAAACTCAATGACAGCCACGGTCACGCCGTCGGCGACCTGATCCTCAAGGAATTCGTACGCACCGCCCGCACCACATTGCGAGAAGGCGATCTTTTCGCCCGCTATGGCGGCGAAGAGTTCGTGATCCTCCTGCATAACAATGACCCCCAGCAGGCCCAGCAAGCCTTGCAGCGTCTGCGTGAGGCCTGTGTGAACCAGGGGATCATGGCCGGCGAACAACAGGTCAGCGTGACTTTCAGCGCCGGCATCTGTCATGCCACCGGACCGGTCCAGGTCAGTCTGGACACCCTGCTCGAAGCGGCAGACCGCGTCATGTATCGGGCCAAGAAGGCCGGCCGCGACCGCATCATCGTCTCCCCTGAACACCACGGCGCCCCGCCATCACTCGCCGCCACCTCCGGCGCAAACAGCTGAACCCGCAATCAGTCGTCTTTATCAAACAATCAAATCGCCTGTTTTGATTGATAAAACCGGTATGGCGCATTGATTGCCGATGCTAACCTGTACATCGGTTATGCGTTGTACAGGTCGTACCATGAAGAACAATACGCCCCCGCCCACCCGGACCGTCAGACAGCGGCTGCTCAAGGCCGCGCTGGATTGTTTTCTGGCGGATGAATACCACAACGTCACCACACGCCAGATTGCCACCAAGGCAGATGCCAATATCTCCATGATCCGTTATTACTTTGGTAATAAGGAAGGGTTATATGAGGAAATGATCAAGGAGACGCTGTCACCGCTGCTGGATGTGCTGGAAGGCCAGATGTTGTCGTCGACAGCTGGATTTACCGAGTTCTTCAGGCTTTATTACAGCACCATGGCCAGGCACCCCGATTTTCCCAAACTGATACTGAAGGTGCTGGCTTTGAATCAGGGGCCCGGCAGACGTTTTATTCAGCAGCTTCTGGAACGCGGACGCACCCAGGGAAACAAAACCGTGGATGCACTCAAGGAACGAGGCGAGGTCGCCCCGGCGATTGATGCGGACATTCTTAGGATGTCTTTCGTCAGCCTGGCGATGACGCCCATGCTGCTGAAAGACATCTACGAGGAACAACTGGAACGCGAGATAGACGACGCCTTCCTGAACCGACTCGCCGAATTCAACGGCCACCTGTTCGCCGCCGGCCTGCTTCCGTCTGACGATTCGAATGATGAACCGGATTCGGACAAGAACGAAAAACACTAGCCAATGAGAAGCCTGCAGAAAAACAAACGCGCAGTACGACGTTTCGGCAAACTGATGAAATTCGCCACCTGGTTTCAAAACCTGCCGAACAAAATGACACCACCGCCGTTTCGGCTGTTGCAGATCGGTGCCGTATTCTGGCAATCCCGCGTGCTGTACGTTGCGGCCCGCCTGGATATCGCCTCAGTGATCGGCAATGACGCCGTCTCCGCCGACGTAATCGCCGAGCGCGTTGCTGCCGACCCCGACGCCATCTACCGCCTGCTGCGCATGCTGGCCTCCATGGGGATATTCGAGCAAACCGGAAGACAATTCAGAAACAACAAAACCTCGGCCTTCCTGCGTGAGGACAGCCCACAATGCGTGCGGGCCATGATTCTGATGCACAACTCTCCGGAGATGAGCCGCCCCTGGTATGAACAGCTCGAACAGGGTGTAAGAACGGGCGAAGCCCCTTTCAGGTTGACCCATGGCGAAGCGCTCTACGACTACATGGACACGCACCCCGAATTCGACCGCCTGTTCTCCCGAGCCATGGACAGCGTCGAAGTGCTCCTCGGTGATGCGTTTGCCACCGACTTCGATTGGGGGCGGTTCGGACGGATTATCGACGTCGGCGGTTCGAAAGGCAGCAAATCACTGTCCATTCTCAAACATCATCCGAATCTGGAGGCGCTGGTGGTGGACCGCGCCCGGGTCATCGAGGAAGGGAAAGATTTCTGGAATGGAAAGGAATCGCCCGCCCTGCTCTCACGTCTGCATTTCCAACCCGGAGATGTATTGGATTCCGTTCCGGCTGCGCAAGACGCCAGGGATATTTACCTGCTCAGTGCCGTTTTTCACGGCTTCGACGACGAAACCTGCCGCAGGGCCCTGAAAAACCTTGCCACCGCCTGCGGCGGCTCGGGGGCATCGATCGCCGTCATGGAGATGGTGCTCGATGCATCGCAGCCCGATTACACCGGCACCTCGTTCGATATGCAGATGTTCATGGGAACCCGGGGACGCGAACGCACACTGAACGAGTGGCAGCACCTGTTCAGCAGCAGCGGCCTGGCATTGCAGGAGGTCATAGACCTGCAGTCGGTGGCGAAAATTCTGGTATTGCAGGTCGCGAAACGTTAGCGTCTGCCCCGGCGTCGCCAAACCGGAATCGCTCGCAATCCGTCCATCTTGCTGCTACTTTCCTCTGACGTCTTGATGCTACCTATGACACGCAGGGAGCAGCGCGCAAATGAAGGTATCGGTCTTCGTCGCCACCAGTCTGGACGGCTTTATCGCCCGCACCAATGGGGAACTCGATTGGCTGCCCGACGACAGCGACGAGGATTACGGTTTCCAGGCCTTCCTCGATTCCGTCGATGCACTGATCATGGGGCGCCACACCTATGAACAGGTATTGCGTTTCGGCGTGTGGCCGTACGACGAAACGCCTGTCATCGTCCTGAGTACCGGCCAGCTGGACATCGCTCCGCACCTTTCAGGCACCGTGGAATCGATGTCGG
Organism: Gammaproteobacteria bacterium; assembly: GCA_037388465.1. Taxonomy (NCBI): domain Bacteria; kingdom Pseudomonadati; phylum Pseudomonadota; class Gammaproteobacteria; species Gammaproteobacteria bacterium. The sequence goes on along the minus strand of JARRKE010000126.1, from coordinate 734 downwards.
CTTCCCCGCAGGAGGTGATCGAACGACTCGCCGAACGCGGCGCCGGACACGTCTATGTCGATGGCGGCCAGACCATTCAAGGCTTTCTCGCGGCCGGGCTCGTCCAACAGTTCACCGTCACACGTGTCCCGATCCTGTTGGGCAGGGGTATCCCCCTGTTCGGTGCATTGCCGCACGACGTCCGACTGCACCACGTCGATACCCGGGCGTTTCCGGACGGGCTGGTGCAATCCCGCTATAAGATCGCGAACTGAACGAACCGCAGGCGAGCGACGCATCTGCCGTCCGCCCTTCGAACCAGCATCTATACTCCTTGGCTGAAGCCATATCAGGATCAGCAGGAGGGGGCACCTGCCTCAGGCACGCATCCCGTAGCGGCTTGCTCCGCTTCAGCTGTCCGCGGCCACGACACGGTACTGAGGATGAGTCAGGGTAGCCAATACGATTCGCACGACAACGCGCTTCCTGCCGTTGCCACGAACCGCTTCAATCGCATGGAATGGGCCGGAGCGTTCGGCGACCTGGGCACCCTGATCCCGTTCGTCGTTGCCTATCTCGGTGTAGCCCGGCTCGATCCTTTAGGGGTGTTGTTTGGTTTCGGCGTTGCCCTGCTCGCGGCCGGCGCCTACTACCGCACGCCGTTCCCGGTCCAGCCCATGAAGGCGATCGGCGCCATCGTGGCCACCCAGGCCGCGCATATATCCGCCATCACCCCCGCCGCCATTTACGCCGCC
>JARRKE010000125.1 GCA_037388465.1 Gammaproteobacteria bacterium | reverse complement strand
GATTGGTCAAATCAGCTAAGGCAGGGCGGCCTGCACCCCCTCGGTGCCTTGTAGCACCGGCGGGGTGCGGCCCGGGAACGGCCTTCTGCCGAACGGCCCTACAGACCTTGAAAACCGACGAAGTTTCATATCAGGCACAAGTGTTGCACGTCATTACCACACTGCGGTGTACGCGCCTGCACCGCTGACTCATTGCCGACAGGAGGCCTTTATGGACACGCGCGTCGACTCACCCATTTCCACCGAACTCAAAAACCAGCTGTTCATCGGCGGCCGGTGGGTGGACCCGGCCGAAGGCGGACGGCTGGCGGTGATCAACCCGGCGACCGAGGAAACATTTCACGAAGTAGCCGCGGCCACTGCTGCCGACGTGAACGGCGCAGTAGCGGCCGCCCGTGAGGCTTTTCCTGCCTGGGGCTCGACCACGGGCACCGAACGTGCCGCGTATCTGCACGCCATCGCCGAAGCGATCCGTGCCCGGCGCGAAGAACTCGCCCGCATGGAGGTGATCGACAACGGCAAGCCGCTGGCGGAAGCGTTGTGGGACATTGACGACACACGGTGCATCACGAACCGGTCGGCGTCGCGGGCCAGATCATCCCCTGGAACTATCCCATGCTGATGGCCGCCTGGAAGCTCGCCCCCGCCCTCGCCGCCGGTGCGACCTGCGTGCTCAAGCCCTCCGAACTCACGCCCCTTACCGCACTGGAATACGGTGCTATCGCCCAGGAAATCGACCTGCCGGCCGGCGTCCTGAATATCCTGACCGGCACAGGCGCCGATGCCGGCGCACCGCTCACGCAACACCCCGATGTCGACAAACTGGCCTTCACCGGCAGCGTTCCCACCGGCATGAAGGTCATGACCGCCGCCGCACAGGACATCAAGAACGTAAGCCTGGAACTCGGCGGCAAATCGCCCTTCATCGTGTTCGAAGACGCCGACGTGGAACAGGCCGTGGAATGGATCATGTTCGGCATCTTCTGGAACCAGGGCGAAGTCTGCAGCGCCACCTCCAGGCTGATCATCCATGAAGACATCGCCCCTGCCGTGCTGGACCGACTCAAGCAGGAAGCGCAGCGCCTGCCCGTGGGCAATGGCCTCGACGAAGGCACGCTGCTGGGGCCCTTGGTGAGCGAGGGCCAGTACAAAAAGGTGCTCGGCTATATCGAAAGCGGATTGTCGGAGGGCGCGACCCTGCTCACCGGCGGCGGCCGCCCCGCCGAGCTCACATCCGGCTATTACCTGCAACCGACCGTGTTCGTCGACGTGCAGGAACACATGCGTATCTGGCGAGAAGAAATCTTCGGCCCCGTGCTGTGCGTAAAGACCTTTCGCGACGAAGCCGAGGCACTACGCATGGCCAATGAAACCCACTACGGGCTGGCCGGCGCCGTCATGTCCACCGACCTCGAACGCTGCGAGCGTGTGGCCCGCGGCCTGCGCGCAGGAATCATCTGGATCAACTGCTCCCAGCCCACTTTCACCCAGGCGCCCTGGGGCGGCATGAAGCAAAGCGGCATCGGGCGCGAACTCGGACGCTGGGGACTGAACAACTACCTCGAAGTGAAGCAGATCACACGTTATGAGACCGGGCAGCCGTGGGGGTGGTATATCAAATAACTTTTAAGCAATACCATGTCTTTGTAAAAAACGGGGCGGCCGTACCCACTGCCTCAAGATTCTTCATATCGAACATAAGTCATTGCATAATTCGCGATGACTTACATCGTTCAATCATTCAGGCAGTAAACGCGCCAAACGCAGCCCCCCCATGGACCGCGAAAAACAAGTTCTGCAAATCTCTACCCGTGCCTCGATTCCGCTCGACGAGATCGAGCTGACGCCTATTCGCGCTTCGGGGCCCGGTGGGCAGAACGTCAACAAGGTGTCATCAGCGATCCACCTACGGTTCGATATAAAAGCCTCGTCCCTCCCCGACTTCTACAAGGAACGTTTGCTGGCATTGCACGACCGCCGTATCTCCAGGGAAGGCATAATCGTGATCAAGGCCCAGCAGGCACGCACCCAGGAACGCAACCGCGAAGAGGCGCTGACCCGGCTTGTGGAGCTGATACAGCGCGCATCGCGAGTGCAAAAGAAGCGGGTACCCACCAAGCCCACACGCGCCGCCCGGAAAAGGCGTATGGACGAGAAAAAGATGCGTGGCCGGACCAAGGCATTGCGGGGGAAGGTGTTTGACTGATGGGGTGGACGCAGTATGTGTTGGAGCATGTGCAGCGTCCGAAGGTGCACGGCGTCGGCAGGCGGTGGACCTGGCGGTTATCTGAGAGGCGTTATACGTAGGATGCAGACAGATCCGGCAGACAGTCTGGAAGAAGGCTAATCGCGGTTGCGGAGAGGAAGATCACGAAGGAGATAAAAAAGGTATCCGGAATCCACTGTTGAAATCGCCCACATGATCTTCGGTACACACGTTTTGAATCTCGGAATCCAGCATTGAACTACAGCGGCCGGAGGCATATGGCTCCTTGCGACCTATTTCGGTCATTCGCAGTCACTCAGATCAACGTCAGGTTTCGACCTATTACAGTCATTTAATCATTTCTCTGCAACTTCCTTGATGCAGTTTTTCTGGGTGGCTCGCTACCATAGCTAATCGAAACCTGAGTAGGCCTTGCCGTTAATTGGGAGGTGGTTCTATGCGCTGTAAATACACTTCAAATTCAGCCACGGGCAATGGCCGTGAATAGAGATAGCCCTGGTAGAAGTGACAGCCGAGACTTTTGAGGAACTCCTGTTGTGCCGCGGTTTCAACGCCCTCGGCGATCACAGCCAGATTGAGGCCTTGGCCCATGGCGATAATGGCTTGGGCCAGGATGGCATCGTTACGGTTCTTCGGCAGGTTGATGACAAACGAGCGGTCGATCTTGAGTTGATCGAGTGGCATCCGCGTCAGGTAGGACAGCGAAGATTGGCCAGTACCGAAGTCATCCAGTGACAGGCTGAGCCCGAGTGCTTTCAAGGAATGCATTTTCTTCAGGGTGTCGTTGATATCGGCGAGTACCACGCTCTCGGTCAACTCGATCTTCAGTTTATTGGGGTCAATGCCGGTCCTGGTCAGCACTTGTTCGACCCTGTCGGTGAAATCGGGTTGCTGGAACTGGCGGGCGCTGACATTGACCGCCACCTGGAACGCAGGAATTGCCGGGTTGTCACTCCAAGCCTTGATCTGGGCACAAGCGGTTTCAAGCACCCAAAGGCCGATCGAAAAAATCAACCCGTTTTCCTCGGCCAGAGGGATGAACACGGCCGGAGAAATGACACCCTTCTCCGGATGCTTCCAGCGCAGCAGTGCCTCGGCACCAATGAGCTGACCGTCGCCGTCAACCTGCGGCTGGTAGTACAGTTCCAGCTCCCCTCTTTCAACAGCCAAGTGCAGGTCTTCCTCCAGGCCCATGCGCTGTTCGAGCATGGCCTGCAAATCGGGATCGAAAAAGCGGAAACAGTTACGACCGGCATTCTTGGCTTTACGCAGGGCCACGGTGGTTTGCTGGAGCAGCATTTCTGCCGATTCAGGGGCATGGCATAAAACGATGCCGATACTGAGAGTGAAATAAAAGACCCGGTTTGCCACGTTGAAGGGCTGCGCCAAGGCTGTGCTGACCTTCTCAGCCATCTGCTCAACCTCGGCGGCTGCCTCAATAGGTTCGGCGCTCAATCCCTCCAGAAGCAGCACAAACTCATCGCCTCCAAACCGTGCCAGGGTATCGCCTTCTGGCAGGCAACGGCTTAACCGCCGCGCAGTTTCGACGAGAAGCTGGTCGCCGATTTCATGGCCTAGCGTGTCGTTGATCCTCTGAAAGTGGTCCAGCTCCATCAACAGTAGCGCGCCATGCTTTCCGCTTGGAGGGCAATTCAAGACGGCTTGTTCCAGGCGGTCTTGCAAGAGGCGGCGATTGGGAAGTCGGGTCAGCGTATCGTAATAGGCAAGCCGATGGACTTCGGCTTCGGCGTTCTTGTTCTCGGTAATATCGGAATAGGTGGCTACATAGTGGGTAGTGGTGCCATCAGGTGCCGCGACGGCTGAAATGCTCAGCCATTCCGCATCGATCTTGCCGTTTTTGCGCTTGTTCCAGATCACACCCTGCCAGTAGCCATTGTCCTTGAGGCTCTGCCACATACGTTGGTAGAACTCGGGGTCCTGCCGACCCGAACTGAGAATGGCCGTGGTTTTGCCGATCACGTCCTCGGGCTTGTAGCCCGTCAGGCGCGTAAAGGCCTGGTTCACCCTTATGATCACCGCATTGGCGTCCGTAACCAGCATGCTTGTCTGGGTTTATCGACCCCCAGACAATATGCCCATCCTTGCGGATACCTTCGAATTCGAAGTCCTGAACAACGCCGTCTGCCTGTAAGGCTTCAAGCAGTGCAGTGCGTTTTTCCGGAAAGCGCCAGTAATGCTCTGACGGCAGACCAAGCAACTCATCAGGCCGATAGCCGGTATGCGAAAAAACAGAGGGCGATAGCCGGACAAACCGCCCAGTCAGGTCCACGCGGTAGTAGATATCCTGTAGTGATTCCAGGATGCCGCGATATTCCGCTTCCGAGATTTGCAGCGCATCTTTCGCCTTCCTGAGTGCTTCTGCCGCCGCGTTGCGCTCGGTAATGTCGCGCGCGATGGCGACCAGCCGCGCCGGTTCATTTTCCGGCGCCACGTACTGGAGAAATATCTCCACGGGGATCGTGTGACCATCCCGGTGCGCGTGAACAGTCTCGAAGGTGATCGCCTCCTTCTCGCCCGAGATGAGCGGCGCGATCAGCGCGCGGAAGCCCGCTTCGTCGTACTGCGGCTTGATATCGATCGGGGTCATGTGGCGCAACTCGTCCTCACTGTAACCAACCTGAACGGTTGCCCCCCGGTTCGTGTATAAAAACTCCAGCGTGTCTGGCCAGAACATGAAGACGCAGTCGGTGATGAGGTCGAGGCTGGTCTTGAATTGGCGCAACTGCTCCTCGATGCGTTTGC
>JARRKE010000124.1 GCA_037388465.1 Gammaproteobacteria bacterium | reverse complement strand
CACGAGTCTTACTTAAAGAAAAAGGGGATGGCAATTATGCCATCCCCTCGCCAGGGGCGTTGCGGTAACGATTTATTGGGCTGCAAGCGAGTTGTTGAGGATCTTCGGGGTCACGAAGATCAGCAACTCGCTTTTGTCGTTCTTTTTCACGCTGTTGCGGAACAGGTAGCCGATCAGCGGGAGGTCACCGAAGAAGGGTACCCGGTTGACGGTATTATTTTTGGAGGTTTCGTAAATGCCGCCCAGTACCACGGTCTGTCCGGTATCGACCACTACCTGAGTGTTGATCGCGCGGGTGTCGATACTGGGGACGCCGGCGTAGATCGTGCCCACACTGTCCTTGTTGACCTTGAGATCCATGAAAACCCGGTCATCCGGCGTAATGTTGGGTGTGACGTCCAGACTCAGTACGGCCTTTTTGAACGACACGTTGGTGGCGCCACTGGAGGATGCCTGCTGGTATGGGATTTCCACACCTGATTCGATGCGCGCCGGGGTCTGGTTGGAGGTGATTACGCGGGGACTGGAGACGACCTCGGCGCGGTCCTCGGCCTGAGCGGCGGACAACTCGAGCTCAAGCAGGCTGCCGAGGGGCAGCTTGGTCAGCGCGAGGCCGATGCTACCGGCCGGATTGTTGACCGGCAGATTGACGTTGTAACGGTCGGGCGCACCGATGGTTTCACCGTTAATTACATTTGTGGTGGCGTTCAGGTTGCCCGAGGTTACGGAGGCATTGCCAGTTACCGGGGATGTGCGGGAGGTATTGTTGGTCACTCCGAAGCGGACACCCAGTTCGCGGCTGAAGTTGTCGCTGGCAATCACCACGCGGGTTTCGATCAGCACCTGGCGCACCGGGACGTCGAGGCGGCTCACCAGTGCGCGGATCTGGCTGATTTTCTCAGCCGTGTCCTGAACCAGCAGCGTATTGGTGCGCGGGTCCACGGTGACGCTGCCGCGTGTGGAAAGCAGGGAGTTTTTCTGCTTCTTGAGCAGGTCCGCGATGTCCCCCGCGCGCGCATAGTTGACCTGGATGTACTCGGTGACCAAGGGCGCCAGTTCGGCCTTTTGTTTCTGAGCCTCGAGTTCGAGTTTTTCGCGGGCAGCGATTTCCTCCTGTGGCGCAATCAGGATGACATTTCCGTTCTTGCGCATCGCCAGGCCCTTGGTCTTGAGGATGATGTCCAGGGCCTGATCCCAGGGGACGTTTTTCAAGCGCAGGGTCAGGTTACCCTTGACGCTGTCACTGACGACCACGTTCAGGCCGGTAAAGTCAGCCATCAGCTGCAGGACCGAGCGCACCGGAATATCCTGGAAGTTCAGAGACAGTTTCTGGCCGGTGAATTCCTGCTTCTTGATGACGCCAGCCACCTGTTCCTGTACCGGTTTGACGTCGACGGTAAAGACGTTGTCGGTCTGATAGGCCAGTTGCTCATATTTGCCATGGGCCTGGATAATGATTTCGGTATTGCCGTCCTTGCTGTAGGTGTCAACATACTCCACGGGAGTGGCGAAGTCGGTGACGTCAAGCCGGCGCTGCAGTGCCTTGGAAACCTCTGTTCCCTTCAGGCTGAGCCGGATCTTGCCCTTAAGGTCTTTGAGGTCGACCGGCGTGTTGGGGTCGGACAAGGTGATGATGACCCGGCCGTCGCCATTGGGGCCGCGGCGGAAATCGATGTTCTTGACTGTACGTAGGGAGGCGCCGGGCATGCTGGTCGCTTCCGCCTGCGCAAAGACTCCACCTGCCCCTGCGGTACTCGAGGCGAGACTGGCAGTATGAGAACCGGGGATGTGGATCGTGACCTGGTTGCCATCAACGCTGGTCTGATAATTCACCATGCTGGTGAGGTTGATCACGACGCGTGTACGACCCTTGGCCTCGGCCGTGTTCACGCTTTGTGCCAGGCCCACGCCGATTTGTTTGCTTCGTGCCTTGAGCTTGAGTTGCGTATCAGAGAAATCCAGCGCAATCCGGGCCGGATTGTCGATCGAAAAGCTCAGAGGCTTTTTAGCAGGCTGTGCGAAATTGAGGGTGATATCCACTGCATTACCGGGCAGGCTCGTATAGCTGATGCCGGTCAGGGCATTGGGTTGCGTAGCCTCAGCTGCATGTGCCGGATGAAAAGCGCCGGCTGCAAGAGACAGGAGGAGCAGCGTGACAAGAAGCCAACGATGTGAATGTTGAATATCAGCCATGCCTCGTGCCTTCAGGTGCTGGGGGGCTGGTCGTGCATTCATGGTCTCGCTCCTCATGCTTATTGACCGCTGATCGCTACTTTGGTCTGACGTTCTTTAAAACCGCCAAAACCATCTGGAACGATCTCACGCAAATAGATTGCATTACTTGAAATGCGAAGAATCTTGCCGTCATGTTCGCCCATATAATTGCCTGTCGTGACGCGTTGAATAGTGCCGTCAGGGGTTTGAATGAGCGCCCAGAGCAGGCCCTTTTCCTGAATAGTACCCACCATCTTTAACGTGGAGAGTGGGAAGCTTTCGAGATATTCCGGCGTGCGGTTTTTGTCGATTTTTATGCTGCTGTCCGATTTTGCCTGCTTGTTCGACAACAGGACACTTGAATCGAAGGGGTCGCGTGTATGTTGCGGGTACTTGAACGTGACCTGCGGCTTGATCTCAGGGATGGGTTCAATCTTGGCATGCTTTTCGGCCTTGACCTTGGCAACCCATTGCTGCAGGTCGGACATGTTATTGCCACAACCGGCAACAAAAACAAAACCGGTGAGCAGCAACAGGCGCAAGCCGCTTTTTAGCAGGATTGAGAAGCGTCCAATCGGCTTGTGGGCATTGGCAGGCATACGAGGTTCCTCAGTTGCCCTCTAGGTATCGATAGGTCTTGGCGAGGGCGGACATTTTTATTTCGTCGCTGTTGTTGACAGGGCTCAATGTGATGTCGTGCAAGGTCACGATGCGGGGCAGCGATGAAATGCCACTGACGAAATTGCCCAGCTCCTGATAAGTGCCCTGGACGCCGAGTTTGATAGGCTTTTCGGCATAAAAACCCTTTTTGATCTCATTTTGGGGCTGAAACAGATCGATCTCGAGTCCACTCGAAAGCCCGGTTTGCGAGATGTCCACGATGAGGTTGGGAATCTCGGTCTTGCTGGGTAGCTGTTTGAGCATCGTGCCGAAGGTGCGGCGCATTTCTTCCAGCTGAGCCTTGTATGCCTCAAGATTGACCGCCTTGGCCTGTTTTTGCTCGAAGGTTTTGCGCAGGTTCTGTTCCTTGCTTTGCGCTCGATCCAGTTGAGCAATCTGGTCACGCGTATCGAGGTAGTAGCCTGCAAAAAGAATGGCAACGAATAAAACGGCGATCAGGGCAACCCTGACCGGCGTGGGTGCGGCGCCAATGTTCTTGAAGTCGACGCTGGAGATGTCGAAATTCTTGATTTCGTTCCAATCCATACCGTTTACCTTTTGTTGGCGCCCTGACGCTTCTTTTTGGCGTCAGGCGTGGTTTGGTCCACGGTTAGTGTGAATCGGCTGAGCCGACGACCCTTCGTGTCCGTCACCTGAATGATCGCGAGCTTGGGGTTTTTTAGCCAAGGGGCGGCATCAAGATTGCGCATATAGGCGGAAACACGGGCATTAGAGTCGGCCATGCCGGCAATGTAGAGCTTTTTGTTGGATTCCTTCATCGAGGTCAGATAAATACCCTCGGGCAGGGTTTTGACCAGTTCGTCGAACAGGTGTACCACCCCAGGACGACTGACCTGCAATTGCTGAATGATATTCATGCGATCAATCAGCGCTTTCTTGGTGGCTTCCAGCTGCTTGATCTGGGCGATCTTCTGATCAACCAGTTTGATCTCGTTCTCAAGATAGTGATTGCGTTGGTTCTGGTAATCGATCAGCCCGTTCATATGGATGTGGGCGTAGAAGACGAGGATGCCGCCGAGTATGGCTGCGAAGAAGGCGATCGAAATGAATTCGCGCTGCTTTTCCTTGCGGAGTTCTTCGCGCCAGGGAAGGAGGTTGATATGCGCCATGTCAGGTAAAGCTCCTCAGTGCCAGGCCGCATGCGA
>JARRKE010000123.1 GCA_037388465.1 Gammaproteobacteria bacterium | reverse complement strand
AAGTTCCAGCAGGGCTTTACGCTGATCGAACTGATGATCGTGGTGGCCATCATCGGTATCCTGGCTGCCATCGCCATCCCGTCCTACCAGGACTACGTCGCACGCTCCCAGGTTTCCGAGGCCGTGAGCCTGACCTCGGGCCTGAAGACCCCGATGGCCGAGTGGTACGCCGACAAGGGCACCTGGCCGTCCGCCCCCGCCTCTGTGGGCGACACCCTGAACGGCAAGTACGTTCAGAACATCATCATTCAGACCGGCGCAAGCACCAGTGGTACGCTCATTCTTCAGGCTCAAATGAAGAGCAGCGGCGTCAATCCAAACGTCTCGGGTCTGTATTTCGCGATCGCCACCACCAGTGGCGGCAAGCGCTGGGATTGCGGCGAGGTGGGTGCCGCCGCAGCTCAAACGACCATCGATCAAAAGTATTTGCCCTCCTCCTGCCGTTGATTTTGGAGGTCGTGCTGTAATGATGAGAAGGGGCCGCAAGGCCCCTTCTTTTTATCCTCGATCCCACTGCGCATACGCCGGACTCCATGCATCCCCTTTCACGTCGCCGGCTCACGAGACCCAACCTTGAACCTGTTAGGCTTTGCCATACAGGCAGGCGACCAATCTCCCCACGGCACAACGAAACATGATGGATGGCAGACGCCCGGGTTATGGTTCCGATACAATCCATTTCAGAACACCAAGTATCCAAAACTCCATGTCCCGCAGACTTATTTCTATCATCGGCCTGCCACTGATCCTGTTGATCACCGGACTGATTTACTGGCCCGGCATCGGTGGCGGCTTCGTGATGGACGACTATTCGAACATCGTCAACAACAAGGCCCTGGTTCTACCCAACCTGGGTCTTTACAGCCTGCTGTCGGCCGCTTACTCGCTGAACACCAATGTTCTGGGTCGGCCGCTTAGCATGCTCAGTTTTGCACTCAACATCCATGCTGCCGGCGGATTGCTGCCTGCACCGATGAAGCTCACCAACATCCTGATCCACCTCGCCAATGGAGTGCTTGTCTACGCGCTTCTGAGCCAGCTTTTGCGCGCCTGGCAGCGCCGCACGGGGAACGCCCCAAGCACGAGCATGCTCGGATTGACTGCGTTATTAATCACAGCCGCGTGGCTGCTGGCGCCCATCAACCTTACTTCGGTGCTGTATGTCGTACAGCGCATGACGAGCCTGTCCGCCACCTTCGTCCTGCTTGGCTGCATCATCTATCTGTGGGCTCGGCTACGCATGCTTGATAACCGCCTCGGGCTACCCTGGCTGATTCCCGGCGTAATCCTTTGCGGTGGTATCGGTGTGTTGTTCAAGGAATCGGCAGCACTGCTGCCTTTGTACACCCTGATCATCGAATGGACGTTGTTTGATTTTTGCCGAGCGGACGGCCGCCGCGACCGCCGCCTCATGGTGCTGTATCTCTTTATTCTTGTACTGCCGGGCGTGGCGGGCCTGGTATGGCTAGCTCCCAGCCTCATCCACGGGTTCGACAATCGCTCCTTCACCCTGGGTGAACGCCTGATCACCGAACCGCGGGTAGTGCTGGATTATGTCAGATGGATACTGGTACCAACACCTAACGTATTGAGCCTGTACCACGACGATTACCCGATTTCGCATGGACTGCTCACGCCACCAACGACGATATTCGCCATCGGCGGCATACTCATGTTGCTGGGCTTGGCATTGTGGCAACGCGCACGGCGCCCACTCCTGAGCCTGGGAATATTATGGTTCCTGGGGGGACAACTGCTTACCGCCACCGTGTTCAATCTCGAGTTGGTCTACGAGCACCGCAACTACCTACCCAGCCTTGGGCTGCTGCTGGCATTGTTCACGCTACTGCTGTTTGAACCCCGGCTGCGTGACCGACGCCTTTTGACCACAGGTCTGTCCCTGGCTCTGTTGCTGCTATATGGCACGGTGACTGCAATGCGCGTACATGAATGGGCCAATCCCGTGCGTTACGCGGTCATCTCCGCCACCGAGCATCCGCAATCGCCACGTGCAACCTATGCGCTAGGCCGACTCTATTCGGTGCTTGCGATCACGCATCCCAAGGAAACGCAATTCCACACGCTTGCCGCCTCAGCCTTACGCAAGGCCATGCAGGTACCCGGCAGCAGCATACTGCCCGAATCCGGCCTGCTGATCCTGAACGCTCGCCTCGATTACACCTCTGACGAGAGCCTTTGGAAAAGGATGCGCACCAAACTCACCGCAGCCCCTTCAGCCGACGACACCGCCGCTCTGAGCAGCCTGGTCAACTGTCAACGTGAAGGAGATTGCCGGTTCCCTCCCCGGCAAATGCTAAAAACTCTGGGCACAGCCATAGAAAAGCACCCGCGGCAGGCAAACCTCTACAATCTGTACGCCATATACGAAAACGAGGTATTGGGACGCCCGGAAATCGCCCTCAGCTATATGAACAAGGCGCTGGAGCTTGCGCCTGGCAATGGAAACTTATGGTTCAACCGCTTCACGATTGATTTGGCACTTCGGGATTACAAGGCAGCCGAAAAAGATATTCAAACTCTGGCAACCTTGGACCGCAAGGGCAACTATCACAATATCTTGCTCAAAATGCACAGCCAGCTACGCCAGATTCGGCCGCCAGGAGCAGCCGACCGATCGTCGCCACATACAGAGCAGTCACCATGACTCGACCCAGCATCAGTATCATACTCCCCGCCAGAAACGAGGCTGGCGCAATCGGACACACTGTCGAGCGCATCAGGACCGAGCACCCTGATGCCGAAGTCCTCGTGGTCGACGACGGATCTACGGACAGCACCGCCGAATTGGCCGCCAGAGCTGGCGCCAAAGTCGTAAGCCACCCGTACGGCATGGGTAATGGGGCTGCAATAAAAACCGGCTCGCGAGCCGCGCAGGGAACAATCTTCGTATTCATGGATGCCGACGGCCAGCATGACCCCGCGGACATATCTCGTCTCTTGATCCGGCTTGAGGAAGGAGGGTTCGACATGGTGGTAGGCGCGCGTGGCAATGGCTCACAGGCAAGCATCGGACGCGGTCTGGCCAATCGTTTTTACAACCGTCTCGCCTCCTGGATGACAGGGCACAGAATTCAAGATCTTACTTCAGGATTCCGAGTCGTGCGCGCAGAAAAATTCCGGGAATTTCTTTACCTGCTGCCCAATGGATTTTCCTACCCCACCACCATCACTATGGCATTCTTCAGAGCAGGTTATGCCGTAGCTTACGAACCGATCGTCGCTATGCAACGCATCGGAAAAAGCCATATACGCCCTCTGCGGGACGGCATTCGATTCTTATTGATCATCTTTAGAATTGGGACGCTCTATTCCCCTCTCAAGCTGTTTGTCCCAATTGCGGCATTGCATTTCCTGCTCGGCATTGGCTACTACATTTATACCTTCGCCAGTGATCACCGACTCTCGATGGCATCTGTATTTCTCTGGACAGCGGCGGTAACCATATTTTTGATCGGTCTTGTCTCTGAACAAATCACGCAATTGATGTACAGACCGACGGACAATGCTCGCAGCAAGGCCTGATCACCAATCACTGCATCAGCTCACAGATACTCCGCCAGCTTCCACAGCCCGGAGTTTGAAATAGGAATCCACAACAAATGGGAATGACATGTCGATAGATTATTCGCATGCAAATAATCTATCGACAACAACCGCGATGCATTTCCTGAACCCACAACATAACCTTCCTTAAACTACGCCGTACCAGCAGTCAATACGGCCTCGTAGTCATCCAGCGCACTGCCCGTCATATCATTGAGCGTGACATCATCATAGACAGCAGATTTCTGTACCAGCAGCTCACGAATTGAATCAGCCATCATTACCGGGTGAGCAACAGGGATTACACGAAACTGCTCCTTTCTGCTAAACGCCAGGATCTGTCTCACAGAGCGATCATATTCAGTAGTGACAATTGGTCGTTTTAAATACTGCGCTTCCAACAATACGTTTGGGTATCCTTCCCATCTTGAAGAAAGTACAAATACCGACGCCCGTGCTAACCATGGGTATGGATTCTTCACACGACCCGGCATATGGACCCG
>JARRKE010000122.1 GCA_037388465.1 Gammaproteobacteria bacterium | reverse complement strand
TCCTTGATCTTGCGGTTGTAGCCGGCGATATTGCGCACGCCCAGCATGGACATCAGCTTGTAGCGGCGCTCCATCTCGGCCACGCACCAGCGCAGCGCGTTGGCGGAATCCTTCATGTCCGTCACCACCGGCGCCAGCAGATGCGGAATGTCCTGGTACACGCTGAGTTCCAGCATCTTGGGATCGATCAGGATCAGGCGCACATCCGACGGCTTGGCCTTGTACAGCAGGCTGAGCAGCATGGCGTTCACGGCCACCGATTTGCCCGAGCCGGTGGTGCCCGCCACCAGCAGGTGCGGCATGCGCGCCAGGTCGGCGTACACCGACTGGCCGCCGATGTCCTTGCCCAGCGCCAGGGTCAGGCAGGAGGACTGTTTTTCGTATTCGCGGGTCTGCAGGACCTCGCTCAGGCGCACGGTCTCGCGCGTCTCGTTGGGGATCTCCAGGCCGATGGTGGACTTGCCCGGTATGACCTCCACGATACGCACGCTGATCACGGACAGGGCGCGCGCCAGGTCCTTGGCGAGATTGGCGATCTTGCTGACCTTGAGGCCGGGCGCCGGCTGCAGCTCGAAGCGGGTGATCACCGGGCCGGGATGGACGGCCACCACCTCGACCTCCACCCCGAAGTCGAGCAGCTTGAGCTCCACCAGCCGGGAAAGCGCCGTCAGGGTCTCCTCGGAATAGCCGCCCTTGCTCTCCTCGGGCGCGTCCAGCAGCGCCAGCGGCGGCAGCCCGCCGCCCGTGCTCTTGTCCTTGAACAACGGAATCTGTTTTTCCTTCTGGGCCCGTTCGCTGGGTTTGGGCGTGGTCACCACCGGCTCGATGCGCACCGGCTGCTGGCGCTTGCTGACGCGCGCCTTTTCCGCCTTGACCACCGTCTCGCGCTCGACGCGCGCCAGCTTGCTGATCTTGCGCTCGCGCAGCTCGCCCACCCGCCGGCGAATCCAGGCCAGGGAAGCCAGCGTGTAGCGGCCCAGCAGATCCATCAGCGACAGCCAGGACAGGCCGGTGAACAGGGTGAAGCCGGCGACAAAACCGGCCAGCAGCAGCACCGTGGTGCCGACCAGACTGAACGGACGCAGCAGCCCGCCGCCGACCACCTGGCCCAGGATGCCGCCGGCGCTCGCGCCGAGGGGCAGGTTGGCGGGCAGGAAATGCAGGGTCGCCAGGCCGCAGCCGGTGATCACCGTAATGAAGAATCCCGCCCAGCGGATGCCGAGGGTGCGGAAATCGATGTCGTTGCTGTCCTCGCGGGTGCGGTTCACCAGGAACCCGCTGAAGCCCACCATCACGGGGGCCAGGTAGGCCAGATAGCCGAACAGGTACAGCAGCACGTCGGCGAACCAGGCCCCCACGCGGCCGCCCAGATTCTGAACCTTGAGATTGGAGCCCGTATGCGACCAGCCGGGGTCGCCGGGATGGTAGGTCACCAGCGCCAGCAGCAGGTACGCGGCCACGGCAAGCAGGACGAGCAGGGCCGCCTCGCGCAAGCCCTTGCCGACATGCACGCTGAGCGGTCTCGCGGGAGACGCCGATTTACGGGAAGCCTGAGCCACAGGTGACCTACTTTATCAAGAAAATGAGTTAACGCCTTGATTATACATGCTCGAACTCGGCTGCTACAGCCGGGTTCACGAATGCGCCGTCCGCCACGTTGACGCCCGATTCGAGCGCCGGATCGTCCTCCCAGGCGGTTTCGGCGAGGCGGCGCACATAGGGTAACAGAACCGCGGCCAGCGCCTGCGTCGCGGTACGCGGCACCCCGCCCGGCATGTTGGTCACGCAAAAGTGCAGCACGCCGTTCCGGGTGTAAACCGGGTCATCATAAGTCGTGGGGCGCGTGGTGGCGATGCACCCGCCCTGGTCGACCGAAATGTCGGCAATCACGCTGCCGGCCTGCATTGCCGCAACCTGATCCTCGCCGACCAGACGCGGGGTTTGCCGGCCCGGCACCAGCACCGCGCCGACCAGCAGGTCGGCCGTGCGCACCGCGCGGTCGATCGCGGCGGCGCTGCTGTGAAGGGCTGTGACGTTGGGGCCCAGCTCGCGCATCCGCTCCAGCCGCTCGACGCGCAGGTCGAACACCGTTACCTCGGCGCCCAGCGCTGCCGCCTGCGTCACCGCGGAGGTTCCCGCGGTGCCGGCGCCCAGCACCACCACCCGCCCGCGTTCGGTGCCGGTGACGCCGCCCAGCAGGATGCCGCGGCCACCCAGCGGCCGGTGCAGCAGATGCGCCCCGACCTGCACGGCCAGATGCCCGGCGATCTCGCTCATGGGCGCGAGCAGCGGCAGGCGGCCGTTTTCAGAGACGGTTTCGAAGGCGACGGCGGTCAGGCCGATCCGGCGCAGACGTTCGGCCAGATCGCGGTTCGCGGCCAGATGAAGAAAGCAGAACAGCAGGTGATCGGGTCGCAGCAGTTCGAGCTCGGCCGTCTGCGGTTCCTTCACCTTCACCACCAGTTCAGATTCGCCGTACAGGGCCGCCGCGTCGGGCACCAGGCGCGCGCCCACCCGGGCGTATTCGGCATCGGCACAGCCGCTGCTGACGCCCGCACCGGCCTGCACCAGGACCTCGTGACCCGCGCCGCACAGCTCGGAGCAGGCCTCCGGCGTCAGCGCGACACGACCTTCCAGTGGTTTGATTTCAGTGGGAATCCCAATGCGCATAATCGCCCGCCAGGAAGCGCGGGAAATGGCCCTGCCGCCGCGCGGTGTTCTTTACCCTGCCAGGTCGAGCCCTTACCATTAGTGCCCTTCCCAGCGGCTTCCCCTCCGGCGCTTCGGCCATCCGGCGCCGGCGATCATCAACAGGAGCAAGTATACATGAGCGACCCCAAGCACTGCCGGCTTCTGATCCTCGGTTCCGGCCCCGCAGGCTATACCGCCGCCGTTTACGCGGCGCGCGCCAATCTCCAGCCTGTGCTGGTTACCGGACTGGAACAGGGCGGGCAGCTCATGACCACCACCGACGTGGACAACTGGCCCGGCGACAATGACGGCGTGATGGGGCCCGACCTGATGGAGCGCATGCGCAAGCATGCCGAGCGCTTCGAAACGGAGATCATCTTCGACCACATCCACCTGGTCGAACTCGACCAGCGCCCCTTCAAGCTGACCGGCGACAGCGGTACCTACACCTGCGACGCGCTGATCATCGCCACCGGCGCCTCGGCCATGTATCTTGGCCTGGAATCGGAAACCCATTACAAGGGCAAGGGCGTATCCGCCTGCGCGACCTGCGACGGCTTTTTCTATCGCAACCAGAAGGTCGCGGTGATCGGCGGCGGCAACACCGCGGTCGAGGAGGCCCTGTACCTGTCCAACATCGCCAGCGAGGTCTACCTGGTGCATCGCCGCGACCAGCTGCGTGCCGAGAAGATCCTGCAGTCGCAGCTCCTGGAAAAGGCGCGCAACGGCAACATCAAGCTGGTCTGGAACCACACCCTCGACGAGGTCCTGGGCGACGACAGCGGCGTGACCGGCATGCGCGTGCGCAGCACCCTGGACGACAGCACGCAGGATATCGACGTGCACGGTGTCTTCATCGCCATAGGGCACCGCCCCAACACCCAGATCTTCGAAGGCCAGCTGGAAATGAAGGGCGGCTACATCAAGGTGAAGAGCGGCAACGACGGCGGTGCGACCGCCGCCAGCGTGCCGGGCGTATTCGCCGCCGGCGACGTCATGGACCACGTCTATCGCCAGGCCATCACCTCGGCCGGCACCGGCTGCATGGCTGCATTGGATGCGGAACGCTACCTCGAAGAAAATAAGGACTGAGTTCGGCCGGCCAGGACGGCCACGGCAATGAACCTATTGCACTACTCCGTCATTCAAAGCCTGGAAGACGTCGATCCCGACGAGTGGAACGCGCTCGGCGGGATCGACAATCCCTTCGTCAGCTACGAATTTCTCGCCGCGCTGGAACGCCACGATTGCGTCGGCGAAACCTTCGGCTGGTATCCGCACTTCGTCGTCGGACACGACGAAGCAGGTCACCTGCGCGCGGCCATGCCGATGTACGCCAAGAACAATTCCTACGGCGAGTTCGTCTTCGACTGGTCCTGGGCGGACGCCTGGGAACGCAACGG
>JARRKE010000121.1 GCA_037388465.1 Gammaproteobacteria bacterium | reverse complement strand
CTGGGCGGAGAACAGGACACGGCGCTGATCGAGTACCGGGTGAAGATCGATCCCGTGTTCGAGGCCATCAGTTACCAGGGCGTGCCCGATATCCGCATCATCATCCTGTTCGGCGTGCCGGTAATGGCCATGGTCAGACTGCCCACGCGCCGGTCGCACGGCAAGGCGAATCTGCATCAGGGCGCAATCGGCGCCGGCGTCGATCTCGCCACCGGCCGCACCCTGCAGGCCGTTTCGGGCAACGCGATCATTACCGTGCATCCGGACACCCGGCAGCCTGTGGCGGGCGTGCAAATCCCCAACTGGAAACGCCTGCTCGGCATCGCCGCCAGCTGCTACGAACTGACCGGGCTCGGTTATCAGGGCGTGGACCTGGTGCTGGACCGGGAGCTCGGACCGCTGATGCTGGAGGTCAACGCCCGTCCGGGATTGAACATCCAGATCGCCAACCGGCAGGGACTGCTGTCCCGGTTGCAGAAAGTGGAAGCCGACCTGCCCGCCCTGAAACAAATCGATGCCCGCGTCGATTACGCCATGACGCACTTCGGCGCAGCATAAAGCTGCGGGTCAGTCGGGCGTGGCGTTACCGTCCGCTCCGGGTCTTGCGCCGGCTTCCCCGTCGAGCGGAAAAAACCCTCTTCCTCCCAGCAGATAACTGGCCAGCCCGAGCGCCGCCGCGGCCACGAACGAAGCGCCCCAGTCGTCCAGTTGCAACGGCGTGACGATCAACCAGCTCGCCAGCCACGGAATCTGGATCAACGCGATCGTCGAGATCACGGTCGTCAGGGTGATGAGGATGGCCTGGCGATTCCTGAGCCGGCTCAGGCCGGCGGTAATCGCCGCACTGCCCAGCAGCAGCGTCGCCAGGGCA
The DNA here is from genome assembly GCA_037388465.1 of Gammaproteobacteria bacterium. Classification (NCBI taxonomy): domain Bacteria; kingdom Pseudomonadati; phylum Pseudomonadota; class Gammaproteobacteria; species Gammaproteobacteria bacterium. The sequence goes on along the minus strand of JARRKE010000121.1, from coordinate 10,008 downwards.
TGGGCACGGGCATGCTGGGTCAGATCGGCGCTGTCCAGGCTGTGCCGGTAGATCAGCAGCATAAACAGCGTAAACACGCCGGTCGAAACGCCGATCATCATCATCGCGCGCGGTGCGAAAAAGCGCGCCCTCGAACCAGACGATATGCACCGGCAGGTACAACAGCGGATAACCGAGCAACGGGATGATCGCCGCCGTGAGCACCAGCGGAATGTGCACCAGCAGCAGGTACAGAAATGACAGGCGCAGGTTGTCGAACATGCGCTGGCCTTCGTGAATGGCCTCCACGATGGAGCGGAAATTGTCGTCCATCAGGACGATGTCGGCGATCTCGCGCGCGCTGCGCGTCCCGCGCGCGCCCATGGCGATGCCCACATCGGCTGCCTGCAGCGCGGGCACGTCGTTGACGCCGTCGCCGGTCACCGCCACCACCTCCCCCGCCTCGCGTAGCGCCGACACCAGCGCCATCTTGGTGGAGGGTTTGGCGCGCGCCACCACATCCACGGTTTGAATCTCCGCCCAGTGGTTTTGGTGCAGTCCCGATTCCAGCTCGTCGCCGGTCAGCACCCGCGGCTCGTCCTGCCCAAGGCCCAAAGACCTGGCGACGCTGCGCGCGGTCACCGGATGGTCCCCCGTGACCATGATGGTCCTTATGCCCAGTGAGCGGCAGGCGTCGACGGCCTCGTGCACGCCTTCGCGCGGCGGATCCTCGAACGCCAGCAGGCCGAGAAACTGCATGCCGGCCGCCGGCTCTTCCGGCGTTGCCAGTCCGTCCAGCTCGGCGACGGCAATGACCTTGTGCCCCTCCGCCGCATAACGGTCCGCCCTGGCCTGCCACTCGTCGCGCGCGGCCCCGTCGATCCCGCAGACCGCCAGGATGGTTTCCACCGCGCCCTTGCTGGCCAGCTTGAAGACGCCGTTTGCCGAGTCGAGCACGACCGATTCGCGGCGCCGGTCCTCGGTGAAGGGAAAACGCTTGACGGCCGGTGGCGGTGCGCCGTGGTTGTTGGGTTCGACCGACAGGATGGCCCGGTCGAGCGGATCGAAGCGTTCGGCGCCGGAGGCCGCCCGGGCCGTTTCGAGCAGACGGTCCGACTGGCCGTGAACTGCCGGCACGATATGGGTCAGGTGCAGCTCGCCGCTGGTGAGCGTGCCGGTCTTGTCCGAACAGATACAGGAAACGTGACGGATGTTCTCCACCGTCACCGCACGCCTGACCAGGGCGCGGTGCTTGGCGAGGCGGAACACGCCCACGCCGAGAAAGAAGGTGAACACCACCGGAAATTCCTCCGGCAGGGCCGCGATGGCGAACGTGAGCGCGCTGAGCAGGGCGTCCACCAGCCCGTGTCCCTGCCAAAAGCGTATCAGGGCGATGAGCACGCAGAAAAACAGCGCGAATCCGAGCAGCACCTTGACCACCCGGGCGATGCCCTGTTGCAGCGGCGTCAGTTCATGACTCGACGCCTGGGTCGTGCGCACGATGCCGCCGTAGGCGGTCTCGGCACCGATCCGCAGCACGCGGTAGGTCAATTCGCCGGTCAACAGGCGCGTGCCGGCATAGACCCAGTTGGATTCATCGGGCCCGCCCATCGACTCGCGCGCCCACAGGTACGGCCAGGCCGATTTCCTGGCCGGCCAGGACTCGCCGGTCAGCGAGGATTCCTCCACCTGCAGTTGCGCCCCGTCCTCCACGATGCCGTCGGCGGGGATCCAGTCGCCGCCGGCGACCCGCACCAGGTCGCCGACCACAAGCTCGTGTGACGGAACGGTCTCCCAGGCCCCGTCGCGCCGCACGCGGGCCTCGGTGGCGAGGCGCGACTGCAGGCCGGAGACCGACGCCGAGGTCCGCCAGTGCAGAAAGAAATCCATCGCCAGCAGCGGGAACACCGCGATCAGCAGCACCACGGCCTCGCGCAAATCCCCCAGCCACAGATACAGCCCCGCGGTGACGAACAAAAACCACAGCATGGGATCGCGCAGGGTGTCGCCGAGGATGACCAGCCAGGCATGGCGCCTGACCGGCACGATGACGTTGTCCCCGTAATCCGCCCGCTGCGCCGCGACTTCCGCGGCGGTCAATCCTTCCGCCGGGTCGGCGATCCCGGCGAGTCTTTCCAGCTCAACGACCCGTTCCATTGTTCTGTTTATCCCCAGGAGTGACGGGTGCGGGCATTTGCTTTTCCAGGCCGTCTATTACACGAACCGCCATAATCACCCGAAAAGCAGTCTGACCGCGAGCAATGGGAGATGCCCGTTGCCTGCCAGTTTCAAATCGTAGTGCCACGCGGCCCGCTCCAACATGACCCACCGGTCGTGACCGGAGGTCTTGCTCAGCCGGCCAAGAGCTGAACTGGCCCTAGTTTAACGGGGAAAACGGATGGTCCACTACGCGTCTCCTGTTCACATCATTAGCGTTGTGAAGTTTCCTATTGCGGGATGGAAACGCCGGTGAGCTCGACACTTGTCTCCCACAGCAGCTCGGCCAGCGCAGGATCGGTCGCCCAGGGCCGCACGCCGAGCAGATCGGTCGAGTCCGCAGGTACCGCGCGGGCAATGTTGCAGTCTTCGCAGTAAACGCCGCCGAGGCCGTCCAGGAGCGGGCTCGTCGCACACCAGACGGTGGTGGCCGCACCTTGCTCAAGCGTCTTCTTGTTGTTTTCGGGATCGATGACCGGCTTGCCGTCGGCATCGCGATAGCCGGAAGCGATGCTGGCTTCGATAGGCATGTTGCGGGTGAAACCGGACTCGACGATCCCGCCGGGATGCAGGGCAAAGGCACGGACGCCGGATGGCTTGCCAAGGTGATCGAGCCAGACCGAGAAGAGCACGTTCGCGGTTTTCGACTGCCCGTAGGCGACCATCGCGTCATAGGGGCGGCGTTTGAAGTGGATGTCGTCGAAATCGACGGCGCCGGCCGCATGCCCGCAGGACGAAACGGTAACGACGCGCGCGCCTCCCTTGACGAGCGCCGGCCACAGCCGGGCGGTGAGCTGGAAATGACCGAGATGGTTTGTGGCGAACTGCGCCTCGTAACCACGCGCGTCCCGCTCCAAGGTGAAGCCGATATAACCCGCGTTGTTGATGAGGAAGTGGATGGCGTCGTGCCGTGCGAGCACGCGCTCGGCGAAGGCGTCGATCGAGACCGGATCGATCAGGTCGAGCGTCTCGAGGTATACATTCTCCATTCCACGCAGTGCGGCTTCAGCCTTGGCGCGGTTTCGGGCAGGCACGATCACCAGGGCACCAGCCTCGGTCAAGGCCCGGGTGGTTTCGAGCCCGATCCCTGAATAGCCGCCGGTCACCACGGCGAGGTGCCCGGAGAGATCGATACCGTCGATCACCTCGCGCGCGGTGCTGGCCGGGCCAAAGGGCGACGGGATGGGAGCTTGCAGTCTGTTCATGTCGAACTCCATTCGTTGCGGACTGAAACAAATGGTATGTTTCCTTGCCGCCTTCGATACGCATTCGTATCTATCTGGCGGTGTCGTAGCCGGCGGAGATTGGGCGATCAGGTTTCCGCCGCCGAATGCCATCAAGTTCGGCGCGGTCGTGCGCGGCAGCTGTTGGCACGTAATCGAGGGCCGGGGCGATCCCGTGAGGCTTGAGCCTGGAGACGTATTCGTGGTGAACGGCCTTCATCCGCTGCGCCTGGCGAGCGATCTTGCGGTTGAGCCGGTCGATGCGGAAGATGCTTTCGCCGATGCGGAAGGGGGGACGGCAGTACTGGGACAAGGCGATGAGTTCCATCTGCTGGGCGGCCACGTCTCGCTCGAACCGGTCGGCGACACCCTTCTTTCCGAAGTCTTGCCGCCTTTCATGCATATCACGGCAGCATCGCCGCAAGCTGCAACGCTGTCCTGGCTTCTCGACCGTCTGGTAGACGAGACAACCAACGCCCGGCCCGGATCGTCCGCCGTCGCCCGGCCTCTCGCGCATCTGCTTTTCGTTCACGTCCTGCGCGAGCACATCGAAGCCGGAAACACCGAAGCAGGATGGCTGCGGGCCGCCGGCGACCCCCGCATCGGGCCGACGATGAGCCTGATACATGCCGACCCGGCCAGGAACTGGCGCCTCGAGGAACTGGCGAAAGCCTCCGGTATGTCGCGTAGCCGTTTTGCCGAGCGGTTCAAGGCAGTCTCCGGCATGGCGCCTCTCTCCTATCTGACCTTCTGGCGCATGAGGCTCGCCGAACGTGCGCTTCGAGGCGGCGCGCGGTCACTGGCTGCCCTGGCAAGCTCGCTCGGCTACTCATCCGAAAGCGCGTTCAGCACCGCATTCAAGCGGGTGGTCGGCGTGTCGCCGGCGCACTATCGAAGCAGCATGAGTGGTGACGCGGTAGGGCGAAAGTGATAAGGAATATCTGTTTCCACAGGATTCGGCCTAGAATAGCGGCATGATGCCACTTCGCCTCCTGCCCTTCTTCATCATCGCCCTGCTCGCCTTCCAACCCGCCAGTGCCGGGGAAACGCGCGAAGCGGTGCCGTTTCCCCCTCAGGTCAAGGCCCAGTTCCTGCACCGCATGCGCGGCCACCTGGAGACCCTGAACGCCATTCTGGGCTACCTCTCCCAGCAGCGCTACGCACAAGCCTCGCAGGCCGCCCAATCGCAGCTGGGGATGGGGGCGATGGGCCCCGAACTGCACCAGCAGCTGCCCTACATGCCGCCCGGCATGCGCAGCCTGGGCGCCCGGCTGCACAAGGCCTCGGCCATGTTCTCGACCGAGGCCCAGAACGCGGAAGTGACCGGAGACCCGGCCCCTGCCCTGCGCGCCCTGCACCGGATGACGGAGACCTGCATCGCCTGCCACCGGGCGTACCGCGTCAACTGACCTCCCCTGCAAACTCCACCATTTCAGAACTCCGAGGGGGTTCTATACTCCAGAAATGGATACCGGTGGAGATCGCAGGAGGTCAATAATATGACGCAAACAACCGCTCACCCCTTCGTCAAGCAGTTCATGGCCACCCTCCAGAAAGAACCCCGCATCAAGCTCGAAACGGCCTCATTCCGAGCCTCAGTTCTCGACGACGCCCTGATTCTCGAAGGCATCGTCGAAGATATCGCCACCAAACGCATCATCGCCCAAACCGCCCATCGCCTGAACGGCACCCATGCCATTCAGGACCGTGTCCGCGTGCGGCCCGGCGAAGCCATGCAGGACGCCGCCTTGCGCGACGAGGTCCTGCGCACCCTGGAAAGCGAGCCGGTTTTCAGCGAGTACGGCCTGGCGGTGGTCACCATGAAGGGCGAGGTCCAGCACCTGCGGCCCTCGCGGCTCACGCCGCCGGTCACCATGACCATCGCCACCCGGGAGGGGGTGGTTACGCTCACGGGCGAGGTCGGCAGCCTGACCCAACGGCGGCTGGCCGAGGTGCTGACCTGGTGGACGGCCGGCTGCGAGCTGGTGCCTGGGACCCTGGTGGCACAAGGGGATCGGTATTACGCTCGTTGCTGTGCTGGTTGCGCGGCTGGTCTGGCGCTGGCTGAATCCACGGCCAGACCATCTGCCGACCCACAAGCCCTATGAGCGCCTGGCAGCGTCACTCGCTCACGGCCTGCTCTATCTGCTGCTGTTCTCAGTGATGGTGAGTGGCTATCTGATCTCTACCGCCGATGGGCGGGGCCTGGAGGTCTTCGACTGGTTCACCATCCCGGCGACCTTGAGTGGCATCGAGCATCAGGAGGATATCGCAGGCGAAGTGCATCTCTATCTGGCCTGGAGCGTGATCGGTCTGGCGGCCCTGCACGCCCTGGCGGCGCTCAAACACCATTTCATCGATCGGGATACAACTCTCAAGCGGATGCTGGGTGCGGGTTCCCGCTAGGCATTAATCCATTTCAACGGTTCTCGATAGTGAGGAGACAGTAATGACCAAAGTAGCGATCGTTTATCACAGCGGCTTCGGCCACACCAGGTTGCAAGCGGAGGCGGTGGCGCGTGGAGCGGCCGCTGTAGACGGGGTTGAGACCCTGTTTCTCACCACCGAAGAAGCCTCGGCTGACATCGACCAACTCGATGTGGCAGACGCCATCATTTTCGGTAGCCCCACCTATATGGGCAGCATGTCGGCGGAGATGAAGAAGTTCCTCGAGGTGAGCGCAGCCAAGTGGTTCTCCCAGGCCTGGAAGGACAAGGTGGCGGGCGCCTTCACCAACTCCAGTTCGTTCTCCGGTGACAAGCTCAACACCCTGGTCGGCATGATGATCACCGCCATGCAGCAGGGCATGATTTTCGTCAGCCTGGGCCTGCATCCAGCTGCCAGCGATCCCGACTCCATGAACCGCATCGAGGGTCCGGGGCCAGAGGCGACGAATCGGGTCGGCTCCTACATCGGCCCCATGGCGTCCAGTTTTCAAGTGAATGCCGGAGATGCCCCCAGCTCTGGTGACCTCGCGACGGCGCAGGCCTATGGCCATCGTGTCGCCACCATTACCCGGCAGTTGGTGCGGGGACGTACCGTTGGCTGATTTCAAGCTATCTATCCATTGAGGAGAATCCACCATGAAACGTTTTCTGTTACCCCTGCTGTTCGCCACCCTGGCATCAGCCGCCCCGCTGCAGGCCGAAGAGTATGCCCTCGATACCAAGGGTCAGCACGCCTTTATCCAGTTCCGTATCCAGCACCTGGGCTATAGCTGGCTCTATGGCCGCTTCAACGATTTCAGCGGCAACTTCAGCTATGACGAGAAGAATCCGTCCGCTGCCAAGGTGAAAGTGGATATCGATCCTGCCAGCATCGACAGCAACCACGCCGAACGGGACAAGCATCTGCGTAGCGAAGAGTTCTTAAACGTGGACAAGTATCCGAAGGCCGGATTCGTCTCAACCAGTTACGAAGAGAAGGCCGACGGCACGGCGGTGCTGAAGGGCGATCTGACCCTGCGCGGCGTGACCAAGCCGGTGACCATCCAGGTGGAAAAGATCGGCCATGGTCCCGATCCCTGGGGCGGTTATCGTCGTGGTTTCTATGGCACCACCCAGATCTCGCTGGCCGATTTCGGTATCCCCTTCGACCTGGGTCCGGCCAGCCGCAATGTGGAGTTCGAACTGTCGCTGGAGGGTATCCGCCAGTAATCGACTCGTTGATCTGATTTCCCCCACTTTGGCGCCTTCTTGGCGCCTTTTTTTGGCCCGCTACCCACAAGCGTTGTGTAGATGAGTCAGACAGTGGCGGTCGGCAAAGCCGGGCGGCCGGCTGCTCCTCCCCTGTCCATGCCGTCCTGCACGATGTGGCGCATCGCCTTGAACGGGGTGGAGCTGCAGACGGGCGGTTCGTCGGGCAGAAACTCCCGGTGTTTGGCGTGCAGCATGAAGGCGACGCTGTTGCGCCGGGTCTCGGTATATTCGAACAACTGACGAATGATCGTGTTGCAGCGTTTTGATGCCGCCGTTGATGACGATCTGCAGCGCAGGGAAGTCCGTTTTCAATCGATGCACGGTGTCGTAGGAGAGCGGTGGAATCTCCCGGTTCTCCTTCGGACTCAGGCCCTGCAGCCAGGCCTTGCGGGCATGCACGATGAAGGTGCGGCATCCGGCTTCGGCAACGCTGCCGACGAAGTCGCACAGCGCGGAGTAACTGTCCTGCTCGTCGACGCCGATGCGATGCTTTACCGTGACCTCGATAGCGACCGCATCGCACATTGCCTTCACCCCATCGGCCACCACCGCCGGTGTCAGCATCAGGCAGGCACCGAAACTGCCCGACTGCACCTTGTCGGAAGGACAACCCACGTTGAGGTTGATCTCGTCATAGCCCCACTGCTCGCCGAGCCTGGCGCAGCGGGCCAGATCGCCCGGCTCACTGCCCCCCAGTTGCAGCGCCAGCGGATGCTCGCTGGGATCGAAGTCGAGAAAACGCGAACGCTCCCCATGCAGGATGGCGCCGGTAGTGACCATCTCGGTATAGAGCAGGGTGTGGCGGGTGATCAGGCGTAGAAAGTAGCGACAATAACGGTCGGTCCAATCCAGCATGGGGGCGATGCTGAGTCTGCGCTCGATCATGAGTCTTAGGGTTAGCCGACCTGTTCCTTCACTCCCCTGTCCATGCCGTCCTGCACGATGTGGCGCATCGCCTTGAACGGGGTGGAGCTGCAGACGGGCGGTTCGTCGGGCAGAAACTCCCGGTGTTTGGCGTGCAGCATGAAGGCGACGATGTTGCGCCGGGTCTCGGTATATTCGAACAACTGACGAATGATCGTGTTGCAGCGTTCACGGAAGTTGAGATCCTTGGCGATGACCTCCTCGATCATCTCTTCGAACTCTTTGAGCAGATGGTAGTAGAGGGCCTTGGCGATGCCCTCCTTGCCACCGAAGTGATTGTAGATGGAGCCGATGCTGACATTGGCCTGTTTCTGCACATCGTGTACCGAGACGTTGTGAAAGCCCCGTTCGACGAACAGGTCGAGCGCAGCGGTCAGAATGCGGCAGTCGACCGACTCCTTGGCAGGCGTCATCTTCTTCAGATAGGGCATACAGGCTCCCTTATTGCTCATTTTTCGCCCACCCTCCGAGGGCTGAGTTGTCTGATCGGATCAATCATCCAAGCAGACTTCCCAATGATTCTGCCTCTCGGTTGATGAGAGATACCGAAGGCTTCCTGCTAACAGATTGTTGAATTTCCATTCAAGCGGCACAATCCAGCGTTGAAATCGGCCTCCAAACTGCTCGTTTATTCGAGTGAACTGCGCATTTTGGCTGAGTTTTTCTTCTCTTGCGCTCGATCCGAGCGCATTGCATCGGTTGCCCGGCCCATCGCCCCATTCAGCCCACTTCTCAGTCGCGCATGCCCGCACATCAATGTTTTGCTGGCCAGCGATTATACATAGCATAGTAAAAAGTTTGACAAGAATGAACATTCGTTCTAGTGTTTTTTTAGCCCGCATTTATCGCAGCCATCCAACTTTGGCAGGTAGACACCCACGATTCTGGCCGGCTGCGATAAATGTGGGGCAGCAGTAAAACAACAAAATTACACCCCTATTCACCACTGGAGGAGAACACCATGAGGCTTTTTCAAAGACGGCCCATAAAATCGCTCGCCCTGACGACTGCGCTGGCGCTCTCTACCACGCTCTATGGCATCGTGACGCCATTGGCGGCGGATGAGACCTGCCAGTCCCCCTACATGGCCAAGATCGTCGGCCAGGAGGACTTCGTCTATGTCTGGACCCTGGGCATCGAGGGACTGGGTGACGGTCAGGACAAGCTGGTCACCATCGACGTCAATCCGAAATCGGCCAACTATGGAAAAGTGGTGGCCAGCCTTTCGGTGGGTGGCCGCAACGAGGCGCACCACTCCGGTTTCACCGATGACCGCAACTATCTCTGGGCCGGTGGGCTCGATACCAACAAGCTGTTCATCTTCGATGTTCACACCGATCCGGCTAAGCCGAAGCTGCATAAGGTCGTGACCGATTTCGTGCAGAAGAGTGGCGGCGTGGTAGGCCCGCATACCACCTATGCTCTGCCGGGGCGTATCATGATTACCGGTCTTTCCAACAACAAGGACCACGGCGGCCGCACGGCACTGGTGGAATACACCAACGAAGGCGAGTATGTGGCCACCCACTGGATGCCCACCGATGAGAATCTGCACGGGGCGGAGAAGACCGGCAAATATGCCGATGGCTACAACTACGATGTACGCGTTTTGCCCCGGCGCAATGTCATGCTGACCTCGTCGTTCACCGGCTGGTCCAACTACATGATGGACTTCGGCAAGATGCTGCAGGATCAGGAGGCGATGAAGCGCTTCGGCAACACCGTGGTGCTGTGGGATCTGCACAGCAAAAAACCGAAGAAGGTCTTCGATGTCCCCGGTGCGCCACTGGAGATTCGTTGCGCCTGGCAGCCCGATCACAACTGGTGCGTGACCACCACCGCGCTGACCTCCAAGATCTGGCTCATCTACGAAGACGACAAGGGCGAGTGGCAGTCGCAGGCGGTCGCCGATATCGGTGATCCCTCAAAGGTGCCGCTGCCGGTGGATATCTCCATCAGCAACGACG
>JARRKE010000120.1 GCA_037388465.1 Gammaproteobacteria bacterium | reverse complement strand
TTCTAGGACATAAAAAGCACGCCCTGAGTGGGTCAATCTGGCCTAAGTCCTGAGACATATCGCCCCAGGTTCCGGGTGTGAAAAACGATCACCACCAAAGGATTAGGAACAGGCCGTGAGTTCAATCGTTGATCGAAACGAGGCCGTCGAGGCGGAAGGCGAGGGCAGCGAAACCCCTTCGCGTTCGACGGCTGCCGGTGCCATTCTGGTCGTGGACGACGAGCACGGCATCCGGAGCTTTTTGCAGCGCTATCTGAAAAAGACCAGCGCGCTGGTCGAGACGGCGGAAAACATCGAAGAGGCCGAACGCCTGCGCGCCCGCTGCCATTTCGACCTCATGATTCTGGATATCCGCCTGTCCGGTGCGGAGTCCGGCGTCGAATGGCTGAACCGGCTGCGCGAGCAGGGCGAGAACACGGACGTCATCTTCATGACCGCCCATGCGGACCTGGAAACCGCCATCGACGCATTACGCGCCGGGGCCGCCGATTTCATCCTCAAGCCCTTCCGTATCGAACAGATGCGGGCCGCGGTCGACCGCTGCATCGCACGCCGCAAGCTGACCCGCGAGAACTTCGTCCTGCGCCGCCAGATCAGCCAGTTCTACGACCTGGACGGCGTGATCGGCGACTGCGAGGTGATCAAGGAGCTCTGCGGCCTGATCAAGCGGGTCGCCCCCATGCCCTCCACGGTGCTGATCAGCGGCGAGTCCGGCACCGGCAAGGAGCTGGCCGCCCGCTCCATCCACATCCTGAGCGGGCGCGAAGGGCCGTTCGTGCCGCTGAACTGCGGCGCCATTTCCAGCGAGCTGCTGGAGAGCGAGCTGTTCGGCCACGCCAAGGGCGCGTTTACCGGCGCGCATCAGGCGCGCGAAGGGCTGTGCAACTTCGCCCACAACGGCACGCTGTTTCTGGACGAGATCGGCGAAATGCCGCTGGCGATGCAGACCAAGCTGCTGCGCTTCCTGGAGGACCGCATGGTCCGCCCCGTGGGCATGAACCGCGAGCTGCCGGTGGACGTCCGGGTCATCGCGGCCAGCAATCGCGATCTGTCCGAAGAGGTCGCCGCCGGCCGGTTCCGCGAAGACCTGTTTTATCGCCTCAACATCCTCAATATGCGCATCCCGCCGCTGCGCGAACGCCTCGAAGACATTCCCGTGCTGGCGCGGCATTTCTCCGCGCTGCTCTCCAAGGAGCTGGGCATGCCGCCGGTCGTGCTGGACGACGACGAGCTGCAGCGGCTGCAGCACTACAGCTGGCCGGGCAACGTACGTGAGCTGCGCAATGTCATCGAACGCTCTCTGCTGCTAGGCAAACGCCCCAGCGAGGGCCTGAACCAGGTGCAAACCGCCAGGAGCGAGGAAGAGACCGGGCCGGGCCAGCCTCGGGGCGGTGAAGAGCTTTCCCTCGCCGAGCTGGAGCAGCGCCATATCCTGGCGACCCTGGACGCTACCGGCGGCAACAAGTCCGAGGCCGCGCGGCGCCTGGGCGTGTCGCGCAAGACGCTGGAGCGCAAGCTCAAGTCCTGGGCGGGGGAGGAAGGCGAAGAGGAATGAGCGTGCGCCACGGACAGGACGGAATCCACGGCCTTCCACGCTGAGCGCACGCCATGCCCGCATGGATCAAACGCATCACCGGCCCCTTCCGCCGCTCGCTGCGCTACAAGGTCCTGGCGCTGGCGCTGTTTCCAATCCTGGTCATCGCGCCCATCACCATCGGCGTGGCGGCCTACTGGATCAACCAGTTCGTCTACCGGCAGCTCTACTATAAGGTCAACACCGATCTCGCCGTCGCGCACGACGTCTTCCGGCGCACCGGGCGCGATTACCTGGACAAGCTCGGGACCCTGGCCGAGTCCTATCCCTTCAGAACCAGCCTGACGAACGGCGACAAGGAGTCCATTCGCCGCCAGCTGCTGGCGCTCAAGATCAAGGCGGGGCTGGCCTTTTTGCATCTGGTGGGGCCGGACGGACGCTGGCTGTACGATCCGCAGGGCCGTTCGGGGCCGACCTCTCCGCTGCTGGACCGCGCCTTCAGGGGCCATGCCGCGGACGGCGTCGAGCTGTTTTCGCCGCATGACCTGGGGCTGGAAAGTCCCGAGCTGGCCAAGGCGGTGCGGTTGCCGCTGCTGCCCACGCCGCGCGCCGCGCCCACCGACCGCAAGGTCGAGGACCGGGGCATGGTGGTCCGCCTCATGTACCCGGTGAAGGACCGCAACGGGCGGGTGATCGCCGCGCTGGACGGCGGCCTGCTGCTGAACAACGATTTTCGTTTCGTGGACGCCATCCGCAACCTGGTTTACGGTCCCGGCAGCCTGCTCAAGGGCAGCATCGGCACCGTCACCCTGTTTCTGGACGACGTGCGCGTCAGCACCAACGTGCCGCTGCGCCCGGGAGAACGCGCGCTAGGCACCCGGGTCTCCCAGGTCGTGCGCGACCAGGTGCTGGGCAAGGGGGACCGCTGGATAGATCGTGCCTTCGTGGTCAACGACTGGTACATCTCGGCCTACGAGCCGATCTACAGCGACGCCGGACAGCGCATCGGCATGCTCTACGCCGGTTTCCTGGAGGCCCCTTACCGCGCAGCCATGCGTCACGCGCTGCTGGCCTTCCTGGGCCTGTTCTTCCTGCTCATCCTGCCGGCCATCTGGCTGGCGGTGCGCGGGGCGCGCAGCGTCTTCAAGCCGATCGAAAAGATCACCGGCGTGGTCCACGCCACGCGCGGCGGCATCCAGCAGCGCATCGGCCAGCTCCCCAGCGAGGATGAAATCGGCCTGCTGGCCAGGGAATTCGACAGCATGCTCGACCGCCTGCAGGACCATGCCCACCAGATCGAGGAGGCCAACGACCAGCTGGAGCTCAAGGTCCAGCAACGCACCGCCGAGCTCCAGGCCAAGAACGACGACCTGGTCCAGACCATCGAGCTGCTGCGCCAGACGCGCCTGCAGCTGGTCGAGGCGGAAAAGCTTGCCGCGCTGGGCAAGCTCACCGCGGGCGTGGCGCACGAGGTGAACAACCCCGTCGCCGTGATCCTGGGCAATATCGAAGTGATCAAGGACGAACTCGGTGCCCACGCCGAGCCGGTCAAGGAGGAGATCGCGCTGATCATCCAGCAGGTCTACCGGATCCGCGCCATCATCGACAACCTGCTGCATTACGCCAAGCCGGCGGAATACATCGGCGGCGTGCAAACGGAAAAGCTGGACGTGAACCACGCCATCGAGGACACCCTGACCCTGCTGCGTTTCCCCATCAAGCGCGCCAACGCGGCCGTGCAGACGGAGCTGGGCGAGATCAACCCGGTGGGGATTCAGCACCAGGCCCTGCAGCAGGTGCTGATCAACCTGATCACCAACGCCCTGCGGGTACTGCCGCACGAGGGCGGGCGGCTGGATATCGTCACCAAGCCCTGGGGCGACCGCGGCGTGGTCATCATCGTGCGCGACAACGGCGCCGGCATGTCCCCCGAGGTGCAGGCCAGGCTGTTCGAGCCCTTCTTTACCACCCATGCGGAGGGGACCGGGCTCGGCCTGTCGATCAGCTACGGGCTGATCCGGCGCTACGGCGGGCGCATCACCGTGCGTTCCCAGGTGGGGCAGGGCACCGAATTCCGGGTCTGGCTGCTGCACGAGCCCGAATACATCGACGATGAGGAGGCAAGGCTGCTCCAGCTGCAGGCCTATGAGGCGAACGGCTGAAAGCTCCGGCCGGCGCGCGCCGGGGAGGGGGTGAACACGGGCCGAAAATGGCGTCAGGCCGTTGACAAACGGCCGGTCAGGCCGTATCTTGCGCGTCTTTCCCGTAGTGGGGCTATAGCTCAGCTGGGAGAGCGCCTGCATGGCATGCAGGAGGTCGGCGGTTCGATCCCGCCTAGCTCCACCACTACTGAAATACACGGACCCGGACTATCTCGGTATGCGGACATTGGGACGCATCATGGCCTACCTGGGAGCACTTATCACCCTGGTTGGCATCGTCGCGGGTTTCTACCTGATGGTGCAGCAGGTAACGCGGTACGCCGAGTTCTTCTTCACCATGGTGCCTATCGGCTTTCTCATCCTCTTCACCGGGGTGATGACAGCCATGCTGTTTGGCTCGCGCGATAAGAGCTGATTCATCAGGTTCCTTTTCGCGTCCCCATCGTCTAGAGGCCTAGGACACCGCCCTTTCACGGCGGTAACAGGGGTTCATTTCGATCCCGGTCCAGATGGATGTTCTAAGGTTCGACGATTTCGCCGGGAGCGAAATCGGACGGCCGCAGGCCGGCCCGAGCCGCTGTGCGGTGAGGGCTCGCCACAGGGATGTGGCGATCAATCCCCTTGGGGACACCAATAAAAATAATGGCTTGCCGACTCTGCCCCCGACGCTAGGCTGCTAGTCTTGCTTAGGCTTCAGGAAGTAAATAGAGGTAGCCGAAATCCCTATGGTGACAATATTAATGATCTCCCATAGATCCCTTGTTAGATGCACTCGGATAATTGGGTTGTAGAAAGCCGCGATAACCCCAAAAACCCACATCCAACGATTATCCTCTTCGGTGTACGCTTGAAAGGCCAAGTAGGCGAAGATCCCGCAGCATACCCAGCGCAGCAAGATGTAGTAACCATACGGGTTGCCTGGATAGAAAGCCCAAAGCAACATGGCTATTGCAATTGCTTGCGGTTGCCATGTTCGTTTCATGCGCCTCATTCTAGGCTTTCTGCCAATGCAACAGCTCCGATCCTGCTGCCGAATGTCATGATTAAGAGTACAACCATTTCAATAAGTGGCATCCACATACCTTTGATTAAGGTTGCTAGCATTGCGATTGGCACAACCCCAACAATTCCTAGAAAGAGACCAATGAATACCGCCCCCATTCCCCATATAACAAGCGTGAATAGGAAGCCTTCCATCCATAGAGTTACGCCAAATATATAGGAAGCTATAAATAGAGAAACCGCCGCAAAACCGCGTGTTGGCTTAGGAATAGCAAGCGGAAGAATTATAAAAAGGACAATAAACAAGGCAATCCAGGTCAGGATTGAAAACCAAGGGAGAAGTTTCGTACTTGCCCATGCCGTGCCTTCAATAATCAAAAAAGCAATAATTGAGAAGATCGAAATGAACGCGATGACTATCAATATTCCACCAAGGCCCGCAAGGATCCCACGCGCTCCTTTTGCTATATCGCCTTCATCCATGATTATTCCCCCTGCAGATAGATGAACTTATTAAGTTTTTGAAATTCCTAGAAACAGCCCCTCGCCAGTTAATGTCGTTAATGGTCTGGGATACCATTAAATTTAAGCATATCCTTAAAAATTAGCAGGATTTTATAGCCCGCCCGCAACGTAACCACCAGATTTGATGACTATTACCTAGACATCTAAAGACGTGGTTATTTGCTACAAAGTGGTATATGAATTATTAGAGGGAGGTAGTAACCAGCTGAATTATCTATAAATATCTGTTGGCGTGAGTACGGTCGAGCAGTTGATTGATCAGCTGCCGACCGTTGTGGCTGATGGGTGTTCAGCCTTCCATAATGGAAAATAGGGTGGCTACGCCCTGGTCCAGGGTGTCGTATTGCATTTCGAACGCCGGAGTCCGCGCGACCCAGTCGATAATTTTTTGCAGATTGTCGTCGGCTATCGAAGATTTGGCCCGGGACGACGTTTGAAACCAGGGGGAACTGTTGACCATGCATCCAAATGCCTCTGCGGCAGTGAGCCTGGTGACAGAGGCGGTGCTACCGGTTCGTCTGTTGGGAAAAACGATGATATCGGCTTTAGTCACACCGGTATCATTACGGCTGGGCTTGGGCGGCAGATAGCGTACGGCCATGCCATTGCGGTAAAGAACCGGCAGCTTGCGGATGTCGGGATAGCGCGATTTCAGCAGTGGGATACTGCCTTCCTTGATGCAAAGACTGGTTTTTATTGGCGCCACGCTACCGTTTTCATCGAGAAGGGGAACGATATCGTCAGCAAGATAGGTGGCGCCCTCGTGCATCATCGCAGCGGCCAGGGTGGTTTTGCCCGCGCCGCCTCTGGAAGGCAGGACGACCCGGCGGTCGTTCCATTGCAGGGCTGCCGCATGCAAAACGGTAACCAATGGTGCATGGCGGTAACTCTCCTCAATCACTTCATAAATCAGCCGTCCGGCAATTGCATCGGGGTAGGCATTTGAAAATAAAACTTCATCGTTTTTCATTAATTTCCAGGAGTCTTCTTCACGGATGACCCGTAGCAATGTGTTCCAATTCATACAGGGTGTACAACGAAAATGGGTGAGCGCAGGCGCAATCAGACCGTTAAGTACGTCATCAAGGCCTTCAATGGCAATAACCCTGCTGCCTATCCTGTACCACTGCAGCTCCTGGTGATCGCGAACCAGCCCCAGGTATTGCCAGTCATAGATGATGCCGCGCACGTCCGAGAATGCATCCTGATAACTGATTGAAAACGTATCGGCAATCAGTTCGGCGATGCATTCAACGGTAAGCCCCTTCAGCAGCCCTTCCCAGATAAGTTTCGCCAGCGGGTTGAGCACAGCCAGTCCGGAGCTGCCGGGCTGGCGGACAACCAGTGTATCGTCCAGGGAAAAGCCTTTATGACAGGGGCGCAGCGATGCTGGCATAGCGGGCGATTGTTGACGCGATGTCGGCATGCCGCCACTGCTTTCATCTGTTTTCAGTGCCTGCCGGGAAAGCGTGGTCCAGTCCTTTGTCCAATGCGGTTTTAACTCGATTTGTCCGTTTGAAACGCGCCCCAGCCGTTCCTGTTCTGAAAGATAGTTCTCGGTGGCCTGGCTGACGCCGTGACGGTAGCCGCCTGCGAATGAGGCATGGTAGCTGTCCGATCCGCCCCAGCGGTAGATATAGAACAGCTTGTTCCTGGGGATCTCCTGCCTGGATTTTTCGGCTTTCAGCCTGCGGTACAGATCCCGGTCGATGGCGCCGAAATCCGCCTCGAGATAACCACGAACCTGCTGCCATTTTTCCCGGCTTACCGCTAGATTGCATTGAAACAGGTTGCGCGCGCTATACAGGCCGTTGCCGTCGTCCTGCCATGCTTGATCGGTATGAAAGATCCCGTTTCTCAGGTGCGATATTGAGTATGAAATGCGCCAGGGAAGATAGATGTCATCGTCGTCCCATGGAAACAGCACGTCGCCACTGCATAACGCAACCGTTGCGTTAAATTTTTTTCCTAATGGGGTAATGCGTTGTGACGCATTGATGATTTTCACTTCCGGATGATCGAAGCTCAGCCGCTGCCGCGTGTAGTCGTTCAGTACTACCAGTTCCTTGGGGCCGTCGTAGTCCTGGCGTAGAAAACTCTCGATGGCTTCCTCAAGCAGGTGAGGGCGCCCGTAGGTCGCGCAGAAGCAGGAGGCTTTCAGCTTCATATCACGGTCCGGATGGATGGTGCCGCTGTTGCCTGGTCTGGAGAAAACCACGGGTTGAGTTCTGCAATGAATTCGCCATTAGCGGCGCGTGACGTTTTGTCTGCTGAAGAAAAATCGATACCGGAGAGGCGCATAAATTCGTTGAGTGAGCGTTGGCTTCCCAGCGGATAGTGCTCGATGTCGCGCAATGCGTCGAGATTGGATGCGGATTCGACGTTGAGAATATGAAGCAGCCGCTCAACTCCCTGTTTGTGGATGGCACCCCAGTTGTCGTGGTCTTCCCAGTGCAATGGGCGTCGAGCCTCCCCATGGGGCAGGTTCATATATTGATGAAAAATAACCTGTCTGGTGGGGCTGTAAATATCGTAGCCGTGTGTCCACAGTTTTACCGCCAGTGCGGCCTCTTCCTGGTTAAAGTAATAAGCCGGGTCGGTGGGTACGTTCTCTATTAGATGCCCGGGCCCGAAATGAAAGCCGGCGGCGGCGAACAGGCCGCGTAACGGCCGGGATGGGGTTGCCGAGAGGAGGTGGCCGGCAAAGCGCGGGATTCCGCCTTCGAGCACGGAACCCACGACCATTACGATGGCATCGTGTTGATCATCCGCGCTTCTCTTTTGTTCCTGTTCCGGACGATAGTCCGGCGGATAGCAGCTTAATACTGCGTGTTCGCTGTCGCAGCGTTGTAATTCTTCGATCAGGATTTGATCCCAATGCGGTGCGAAACGCATATGGCTGTCGATAGACAGGGTATAGGTTTCATCATCATAAAGCGCCTGGA
>JARRKE010000119.1 GCA_037388465.1 Gammaproteobacteria bacterium | reverse complement strand
ACGCGGGCAGCGGCGCGTGCCGGAAGAGGTGCCGGTCGCGCTGCGGGTGAACTGCATCGATTACGCCGTCATGCTGGCCAGCCCGGCCGACCTGGAGGATTTCGCCTACGGGTTTATGCGCACCGAAGGGCTGATCGACTCGCCGGAGGACGTCAGGGCGCTGTCGCTGCTGGATCAGGATGAGGGAATCGTGGTCCGCGTGCAGCTGCGTTCGACGGCGGCGTTAAAGGGGCTGACGAAGGGGCGCCGGTTGGCCGGTGCGACGGGCTGCGGCCTGTGCGGCGTGCAGGCCCTGCGCGACGCGGTGCGTCCGGTCGAGCGCATCGACTCGGGCCTGAAGGTGACACCTCAGGCCGTTCGCCGCGCCGTGTCGATGCTGAGGGAATGGCAACCGCTGAACGCCAGCACCGGTGCATTGCACGCCGCCGCCTTCGCCACGGCGGACGGTGAGATTACTGTTGCCCGGGAAGACGTCGGCCGGCATAACGCGCTCGACAAACTGATCGGGTCGCTGCTTCGCGACGGCCGCGCGCCGCAGGACGGCTTCGCCGTGATGAGCAGCCGCTGCAGTTACGAACTGGTGCAAAAGGCGGCCGGTTTCGGCATCGGCATGCTGTGCACCGTCTCCGCGCCGACGGCGCTGGCCATTCGCCTGGCGGCCGACGCTAACATGACCCTGGTTTCCATCGCCCGCCCCGACTCATTTGTGGTGCTTGTCGGGGAAGAGCGTTTCGATTGGTAAAGGATAAAAACAAATGCAGACCGACAAGCTCGTGCACATGGCCAACCAGATAGCGTCCTATTTCGCGGCGTATCCGGAAGAGCGCGCCCGCGAGGAGGTCCTTGGTCACATCAAGGCCTTCTGGGAACCGCGCATGCGGGCTGAACTGGCTGCGCGCGCCTGCGAGGCGGACGGCCTGCACCCGCTGGCGCGCTGGGCTGCCAAACAACTATAGCTATAGCGGCGGACAACACCGCCGACACAAATCACTGCGTCGGCAGGGTTCCTGCGGTGAGAGGAACCCTGCGGGCGAAGTGAGACCACCACCCCTTTCAGGGGGATATAAAACGTGCACCTGGGGTCATCGACCAGCGTGCCACAGGAGGAGAGAGGTGAGTTATGAGTGTCTCTGACGAAGGCATCATGTCTAAAGGGCGCATCACCGCCCCGCGTAACTACAATCGTTGGCTTATTCCGCCGGCGGCGCTGGCAGTGCACCTGTCCATCGGTCAGGTGTACGCGCTGAGCGTATTTAATCTGCCACTGACGAAGATCATCGGTGTTACGCATCAGGCACCGGGTGACTGGCGTCTGACCAGCATCGGCTGGATCTTCAGTATCGCGATCCTGGTTCTGGGCCTGTCAGCCGCCTTCGGCGGTCACTGGGTCGAGCGGGTCGGCCCGCGCAAGGCCATGGCCGTCAGCGCCGTGACCTTTGGCGGCGGCTTCCTGGTCTCGGCGCTGGGCGTGCACACCCATCAGCTGTGGCTGCTGTACCTGGGCTACGGGGTGCTCGGCGGAATCGGGCTGGGCTTCGGGTACGTCTCGCCCGTGTCCACGCTGATCAAGTGGTTCCCGGACCGTCGGGGGCTGGCCACCGGCATGGCCATCATGGGCTTCGGGGGTGGGGCGATGCTGGCCTCGCCGATGTCCGTCGCCCTGATGAACCACTTTTCGTCGGCCACCTCGGTCGGGGTCGCGCAGACGTTCGTGGTGCTGGGCATCCTGTACCTGGTCGCCATCGGGTTCGGTGCGGTCATCGTGCGGGTGCCGCCGGACGGCTGGAAGCCCGCGGGCTGGAGCGGTGAAAACGCCGCCGATTCCGCCAAGGCCAGGCTGATCACCGACGGCCACGTGCACATCAACCAGGCGATGAAGACGCCGCAGTTCTACCTGATGTGGATGGCGCTGTTCCTGAACGTCACCGCCGGCATCGGCGTGCTCGGTCAGGCCTCCGCCATGAGCCAGGAGATGTTCCCGGGCGTCATCGCCGCGGGCGCGGCCGCCGGCTTCGTGGGCATGCTGAGTCTGTTCAACATGGCCGGGCGTTTCTTCTGGGCCTCGTTGTCCGACAAGATCGGCCGCAAGACCACGTTCAACACGTTCTTCATCCTGGGCATCGTCCTGTTCGCGCTGGTTCCGCAGACCGGCCACATGGGCGCCGTCACCCTGTTCGTGATCGGTTACATGGTGATCATCAGTATGTATGGCGGTGGTTTTTCAACCATTCCGGCATATCTGGCGGACATCTTCGGCACCCGCTTCGTGGGCGGCATCCATGGGCGCATCCTGACGGCATGGTCGGCGGCCGGCGTGGTCGGTCCGACGCTGGTGAACTACATCCGCCAGTATCAGATCGATCACGGCGTGGCCAAGGCGGATGCCTATACCGTCACCATGTACATCATGGCCGCCCTGCTGTTCGCCGGTCTGCTGTGCAACCTGAAGGTCAAGGAGGTGCACGACCGTCATCTGATGGAAGAAGGCGAAGATGAGGGCAAAAGCACTGATAAGGTGGGCGGTATGACCCCGGCCCGCGCGCATAGCTAACGATTACGGGAGGAGAACTTCATGTCGAACGAAAATAGTGATCATACCGTTCAGCTGGTCGTGACCTGGCTGGTCGTGCTGATTCCGCTGGTTATCGGCGTGGCATCGACCTTCGCAAAAGCGATAAAACTGTTCTGAGCTGCATGGTTGATTGTATTGCCCTGGCACCGATGTGAACGGTGTCAGGGCAATCCTTGTCGGATAGGATATCTTGCAGGGCGGTAAAGCACGGGAGCGAGGCAGCCCGCTGCGATCCGTGCTTCAGATGTGCATGACTTAAGCGGCCTGAAGCCCTGAAGCAGGGTGCAGGGCTATGTTCGAGCCTATCCGGACCACAAGCAAAGTCCGACAAGGACAACCATGGATATCAGACAGCTGGAATATCTCGTCGCTCTCGCGCAGGAGAAACACTTCACCCGCGCGGCGGAGCGCTGCAACGTAACCCAGCCGACCCTATCGGGGCGGATCCGCCAACTGGAGCAGGAACTGGGCGTTCCCATCGTGGAGCGCGGCCAGCGCTATCACGACCTCACGCCGGAGGGGCGCCGCGTCCTCCAATGGGCGCAGACCATCCTGGAAGACCGCTCCTCGCTGATGCAGGAGCTTACCGAACTGAAAGGGGGGTTGAGCGGCCGGCTGGTCCTGGGTGTGATTCCCTCGGCGCTGCCGATGGCCACCTCGGTGACCCGCGTCATGCGCGAGGCCCATCCCAGCGTGAGCTTCACCGTCCGGTCCGAGACATCGAACGAGATCCTGCGCGACGTGCAGGAATTTCACATAGATGCCGGGATCACCTACCTGGACAACGAACCGCTGGAACGGGTGGAGACGGTGCCCTTGTATACCGAGCGCTACCATCTGTTCCTGCCGGAACATCACCCCTGGGCTACCAAGAGCCACGTGACCTGGGCCGAGGCCGCCCAGCTACCCCTGTGCCTGCTCACGCCGAACATGCAGAACCGGCGCATCATCAACAAAATATTTCAGGCCGCGGATTGTAACCCGGAGGCCGAGATAGAAACGGACTCGGTGGTTCACCTGTGGGCACAGGTGCGTTTTTGCGGTTGGGCCAGCGTCATGCCCGAATACTTCAGTGATCTGTTCGGCAGCGAAAGCGGTATTCGCGGCATTCCGCTGCGCGAGCCTGAAGTCGAGTACGCCGTCGGTCTGGTCGCCCTGGCGCGTGAGCCGCTGTCGCCGATTATCCGCGCGCTCTTCGACGCTTGTCGTGACAATCCGTTGTTGCCGTTGGTGAATCCAGACGAATAAAGGGGGTGGGAGCTATTGAGATAGTAGGAGGTGGCGTGGTCTAGTTGTTGAGAAGAAGCTAATTCGGCGTGCAGGCCACATGTTGTCTTATTCGCAGTTCAAGCACATCAAGACCATTCTGCCGTAAGGGATGTTCATCGAAAGAGTGCCGACTGAAATAAAGCGTTTTGAAGGGGCGTCTAAGAAAATCACCACCCTTTGGGTTTGTGTAACTGTTTTGTTTTACTGCTAGTTTTATATTCGATTGTTTGTGGGAGTTGTGATTGCTCCAGCTCGTTTTCAGTAATGCCGTCTCTTGACCAGTGGGCAATTTGGGTAAGGGATCTGCTTTTCCGTGTGCTACTCGGGATAACTACTCCGCAGATAATATTCGGGAAATCATTTCTAACTAGTTGAATAGCTGGGGCAAGATCTGAGTCGTTAGATACGAGTACTACGTGATCATAGGAGCCTTGGACACAATCGCGATACATATGTAGGGCGATATTTACATCCGTTTGTTTTTC
>JARRKE010000118.1 GCA_037388465.1 Gammaproteobacteria bacterium | reverse complement strand
ACGAGTCCACCATGTCCTTTGAGCAATCGGCGGCGTATGACGATTTCAAACAGTCCTATCCCCGGTATAAAAAGAGCCTCAAGCAGCTGGAAGCTATCCAGGGCGGAGAGAAATGGCGCGCCGACGCTTATCTGATCCGTACCGAGATCGGACCGCTGCAGGAAAAGATCAATGCGAATCTTGACGGACTGGTCAAGCAGCTGAGTGCCGAGGTAAATATCTCCAACCAACGGATCATGTCCAGTGTGTCCAATACCCGCTTTGTGATCGCCGTCCTGCTTGCCATCGGCCTGGCGCTGGGCGTACTGGTCGCCTGGTTCATGAGCCGTGCGATTACGCGTCCATTGAATGCAACCGTTGCCGCTTTGCGGGATATTGCGGAAGGCGATGGTGATCTCACCGCACGTATCGCAACGACCTCCAGGGATGAGATCGGTGAGCTGGGGCAGGCTTTCAACACCTTTGCCGGCAAAATCCAGGCCTTGTTGGTCCAGGTGGCCGGATCAACGGCGGAACTGGCGAGTGCGGCGGAACGCATCTCGGCTATCACCGGCGAAACCGACAAGGGCGCCATCAGCCAGCAGGAAGAAAGCGATCAGCTTGCCACGGCCATTACCGAAATGGCGGCCACGGCCGAAGAGGTTGCGCGCCATGCCAGCGAGGCGGCACAGGCGGCGCAGAATGCAGATCAGGCCTCGACGACAGGGCGCGGCGTGGTGGCCGAGACCACGGCTGCCATCGAGGCGCTGGCGACCGAGATATCCACGGCCACCCAGGTCATGGCCGGCCTCGGCAAGGACAGCGAGCGGATCGGAGAAATCCTGGAGGTCATCGGCGGCATTGCCGAGCAAACCAACCTGCTGGCGCTGAATGCCGCCATCGAAGCGGCGCGCGCGGGCGAACAGGGGCGTGGCTTTGCGGTAGTGGCTGATGAGGTGCGCGGTCTGGCTGCACGCACCCAGCAGGCGACCGCGCAGATCCATGAAATGATCGAGGGGCTGCGTACCGGCACCAAGCAGGCGATCGACGTGATCGGCAAGAGCGAGACTCGGGCCCGCGCCAGCGTCGAACAGGCCGGGGAGGCGCGCACCTCGCTCGAATCCATCAATACCGCTGTTTCGACCATCAGCAACATGAACGGGCACATTGCCACGGCGGCGGGCGAGCAGAGCAGCGTGGCCGAGGAGATCAATCGCAACATCATTGCCATCACCCAGGTGGCCGAGCAGACCGCTGCCGGAACGCAACAGCTTGAATCCGCTAGCCGCCAACTGGGTGGCGTGTCCGAGCGTCTACAGACGTTGGTCGGACAGTTCAGGCTTCAATAGAGTCAGCGGTGGCTGGACAGTGCTTCATCCAGCGCGCTGATCCAGTGCTGCACCGGACAGTCTTTGACTCGACAGGGTTAAATACGAATGATTCGCAAGTCGCTGGGCGGCGCGAATTTGGGTAGTCTTGGCTGCGAAACACTGGTTCAGATCCCGATGGGCTCCCAAAGCGGCTTTCGTTGGGTGCATGCGGTGAAGGATTACTCAATAGACAGGGACGGTCATTATGTTAAATCGTGCCATTCCGCGAAGAACTCTCCTGCTGTCGATGATACTTTTTGTCTCGGCGGCTTATCTGGTCTACCCGTATATCCAGGCACGATACCGGGCGTATCAAGTGGCCAAAAGTGAGGCGGCGCTGCGGGATCGTCTTGACCCCAGAAAAGCACGCGATGTCGAGGACCTGCGTTACCGCATCACAAGGCTTGCACCACATGCCGCGAATGGAATCCAGATTAATGAGGTCTGGCAGCGTGGTGAGCGGGCCCGAGCGCAGAAGCGGCTAGGTAACGATAAGTACGACTACATCGTTCTCCCTGTAGAGGAAAATCTCCGGTATTACGACCGGGTGGCTCGACTGATGTCCGCCCGTTGGCTGGCGATGGCCTTGCATGAAGCGACCGGCAAGCGGGTCATGTCCCCCGAGTTTGCCATGCGCCTGCTTGGGAAGCGCAAGGTGCACCTGGATTACCCGGCGATAAACAGGCTCGCCTGGCGTGTTGGCGCGCAGGTTGTGCATGTCTATCTTGATTTCAAAAGCAGGCATACATTATTCGATTACAAAGCGCATCAACCTCTATCAATCAAAGGGCAGATCTATATTGTCCTGGCGGATCATCGAGGGCGGATCATCAAGAGATTTTCAACTGAGTTCCGTAATGATGGCAAAAAAAGATGTGAGGCAATATTCAGGCGTCTTGCTCCGGCGGCTGTTGCCGCATTAGTTGGCCGCCCTCCAGGGCAATCTGCACCGGTTGAGTTGAGTCAAGCTGGCCTGCCAAAAATCCCAAGCCATATCAGTGACCTGCCGCAAGCGGCTAAGACGCCGCTGGACAATGCTGTGTATCTGCAGCTGGTCGCGATGTTGACTCCTAAGCGAATGCACTATGAGCGTAAGCGCTTGTTCGAACGGTCATTGCTTGCACTTTCCCATGTTGACCCAAAGTCAAAAGATTACCCACTCCTGTCTGCGCGGGCTCTGTTTTATTTGTATCGTCGCCAGTCTGCTTTGGATGTTTTGTCAAATTCTCACAGTAATTCAGGAAAAGCCTTCATTGATTACCTGAATGGCAACTATCCCCAATTAAAACGGCTTGTTCCAAAGATAAACAATCCGGTTCTTCGGATAATGGCGTATCTGGAGTTAAGGAATATTGGTGACGTTTATTATAAGAAAAACGTTGAGAACGGGATTTCACTTTCCGCACCATCCCCGCAGTGGATTAATCTGATCCTGTCAGCGGGTCGTGATTATGACGGATGGTATGCACCCAATAACATCAAGTACTTTTCAAGCCTGTATGGATTGTTTCCTGAGTTCGATTCAGACCTGAAGAGTCAGTTAAGAGGCATATTTGCGAGCGGGGCATATTCTTCAGATCTTCAGGATTATGCAATCTTCAAGAAGATATTCGATTCGGCTTCTGGTGAGTACCACCAATCGACGCATCATAAATATGATGGCGAAATAGTAGCATCTGATATCTGGGCGCTATATAGAAATATCGCTGTAGCAAATCTTATGCGACAGCTTGAGCGGGATGTGAATATCTACGGCAGTTACGGCGCGGCTATACGTCTTGCCAGAGAGATTGAGCCCTGGTTTATGGGTAAGCCTGAATTTATGCAGTGGTATGCCTATGCGTTATACGAGCATGCGGATTCTCTGCAAGGAGATGCTAAAGCGTATGCACAGGAGAAGGCCTTTGTTCTGGCTGCAAAAACGGTCAAGTACAGTGGAGGTGAAAATCTATATTCCAATGCTGGCAGGTCGTTAACTTCATATTTGGAAAGATTCGTTCCCACACAAGTGGCATCGCGTTACCCGATGATATCCAGTTGTGGGATGCCGCGATGCGATTACCCTTCCAGTATGGCCGTTGATGACGACAATAATCGGCCTGATGCCCTGCCGTATGAGAATATGGATTTCGACCTGCTAGTTCAGGCACACAAGGAAAACAAGCTTGCGGGTTCTGCCCTGGATGAGATGCTTAAGCGTCGTTTTGATGGCGCGCCGAAAAAGGCTTCATTTGTTGCAGGCTTGCTTGCCGATAAGGGAGAGCGAAAGCAGGCAGTCGATTTGCTGAAAAAAACGATTGCCCAGAAGAGTGCGAGCTGGGATACCTATTTCAGTCTGGGCAAGTATCAGATTGAGGATGCTAACTATGCTGA
Source organism: Gammaproteobacteria bacterium (assembly GCA_037388465.1). NCBI lineage: Bacteria > Pseudomonadati > Pseudomonadota > Gammaproteobacteria > Gammaproteobacteria bacterium. The sequence goes on along the minus strand of JARRKE010000118.1, from coordinate 2,839 downwards.
GGCATCCAAGACTTTCATGTCATTCCCGGATTTCACTAATCCGCCAAATAATGATCGGGTCGCTACAGGTTATCGCGCATACGTGGCTGGTCGTGAGCTGTATTGGTTGGGTCGTTATAAGGAGGCAATGCCTCTGTATGAGGTTGCCTCAAACCTTGATGTTGGGTCGTCCTGGCAATTTCTTGCGACCAAGTATCTTTCTTTTGTTCGCAACGATTACGGCGCTGCAATTCAGGCCGCCTACCTGCTTGGACAGCGATACAACGATGCTGCTGGATTTCGTGACTACCTGACGATACTGCATTTGGCTGGATTGCATAGTCAGGCTGAAGCTGGATTCACGCAACTGGCACCGCGATTTGATTCGGTTTATATCTGGAAATCCCAGGTAATTGGGCAGCGCATGGAGAGTGTGCCCTTTGATAAAATTCTTGCCTGGGCGAGTGGCTACTTAACAGGCTCGCATGGCGATTCTCAGGCCCGTAATGCTGCGCACTATTTGGTTCAGCAGGCAGTTATTGATCGGTCGCAGAGTCTGGCCAAGGTCAAGTCTATATCGAACATCGATATTGCCCATGGTGCGGTGATGCTTTACCTGACTAAAACTGGAACGCTTGCCATTCGTTTAAATCTTGGTGGCGACATAAGTAAAGACGCCAAAGCCTTTTACTGCTAAGTGTAAGAGAGAGGTTTTAGAGCTAAATCCATATGCGCAGGACGAAGCCGTAGGATTTATGTATCCCTATGTCTTATTGAAGACGGGTCGGCCAGATCAGTCTCTTAAGGCATTTCTTGCGTATGATGTGTTCTATCCGCTTGAAGATAAATACCACGTTGGATCATTGTTCCCCTATTTCGCTATGGCCGTTTCAGATGCAAACCAGCGGAATGCATTGACGAATATAAGCAAATTATTGAATGTGCATGCCAGTGATCCGGGAAATATTTTTGAGACCAGCCTTTCGCGCGCTGTAGTCGATGCCGCTTTGGCTCGCGATGATGATAGTTTTAATGCGCTCACCAAAGCCTATAGAAATATTCAATATGATCCTGAAGGTCTTCTCGGTAATTGGTATACGCTGATACAAGTGGCCGCCTGGATCCATAAAAAAACTGGCGATGATCGCTTTATTGACCGGGCGGTTGAGTGGGCCAGGATGCATGAGGTGATATTGCCCCAGGATGCGTGGGCATATGCTTTTGAGGCTAGATACGCCAAGAGACGCTCTGATCGGGTTCGGGCTGCCGCCTTTGCTGAATATCTCGATCCAAAATCCGAATGGCTGTCCGAGGTGCCGGCCTCGATCCGACGCCAGGCACATGCCTGGTGGCCAGCCCATAACCCATTCAAGATAAAGCAGGATCAGGATACCAAGCGTAAGGTGACGCTCTAGTCCGAAAATTGCTGTCAGTGGCGTGTTTCATATGCTAGCGGCGTGCAATCTTAAAACTACGCACGATTGACGAGGGATTAGCCTTCTGTTCGTGACAACGCCACGTCCAGCACACTGATCCAGTGCTGCACCGGGATGCCGGCGGCCGCGGCCAGGTGAGTCTGGCAGCCGATGTTGGCGGTGACGATGCATTCGGGGTTGTGTTCCAGCAGGTTGCGCAGTTTGTTGTCGCGCAGCCGAGTGGAGAGTTCCGGCTGCAGCAGCGAATAGGTGCCGGCAGAGCCGCAGCATAAATGGCCGTCGGTTACCGGCACGAGCTCGAAACCAAGCCTGCCAAGCAGTTGCTCGGTTTTGCCGCGCAGCTTCTGTCCGTGCTGCAGCGTGCAGGGCGGATGAAAGGCGACGCGCTGCGTTTTGGGCAGCTTGATCGCGTCCACTTGTTCATTGTCCAGCACTTCACTGATATCACGCGCCAGCGCCGAGACGCGTGCAGCCTTGTCGGCGTAGTCGGGATCATCGCGCAGCAGGTAGCCGTATTCCTTCACCATCGCGCCGCAGCCGCTGGCCGTGATTACGATCGCTTCCGCACCTTGTTCGACTTCCGGCCACCAGGCATTGATCAGGCGCTTGATGGTGGCATGCGCCTCATCCGTGGCATTCAGATGATGACTTACCGCGCCGCAGCAGCCGGCATCCGGCGTGCGTACGAGGCTGATTCCGATCCGGTCGAGAATACGTGCGGTCGCTGCATTGATGCCGGGGTCAATACCGGGTTGTACGCAACCGTCCAATACCAGCATGCGTCGGGCATGACGCGCTTCGGGCCAGGTCCCGGCATGGACGCGCGGCGGCACCTGGGCGCGCAGGGCACCCGGTAGCAGTGGACGGACCAGTTGGCCCAGGCGCAGTAGCGGCGTGAAGCGGCCAGGATAGGGGAGCACGCTCAACAGCAGTTTGCGAAACAGTCTTTCGCCGGCCGGGCGGGCTACCCGTTGCTCCACCAGCTCACGACCGATGTCGACCAGCTTGCCGTATTCCACGCCGGACGGGCAGGTGGTTTCGCAATTGCGGCAGGTCAGGCAGCGGTCGAGATGCAACTGGGTGTGGCGGGTCGGGGCGTGCCCCTCCATCACCTGTTTCATCAGATAAATTCGCCCGCGCGGCCCATCCAGCTCGTCGCCCAGCAACTGATAGGTGGGACAGGTGGCATTGCAGAAACCGCAATGCACGCAGGTGCGCAGAATGCGGTCGGCCTCTTTGCCCTGGGCGGTGTCGCGGATACTGTCAACGAGTCGGGTTTGCATGGCGTGATGTCCGGCGCGGCTCAGAATCCGCGGTACATCCGGCCGGGATTGAGGATGCCGGCCGGGTCCAGGGATTGTTTGACGCGCTGGTGGTATTTCATCAGCGCCGGGGCGAGGGGATGAAAGATATCGCCGTTACGG